>JASFHG010000166.1:0-7573 GCA_050123355.1 Planctomycetia bacterium | reverse complement strand
AATTTCAACATCAGTACCAAGCCGGAATTGGGACGATAGTCCCTATTCCGGGTCCGTACTACGGTTCATCACACTTCTTCGACCCGGAATAGGGCACGCTTCGCGGCCCAATTCCGGCTTGGAAACCTGAGACTCAATAAGTGGCTAATTCCCCAGGCGGAGTGGAATTTCAGATATAACGGGATAGTTTTTCCAGGCATATTGTCACATCCCCCTCTTTTGGCTATAATGTAGGTCTTTCACTGGTAGTGTTCCCGTATCCCCTATTCCGGAAAGACGCTGGTACGATGTCCAAGCCGACCTTATCGCAAAAAATCCGCTATCGCTTCGACTCTTTCATGGCCAAGGGAGGTTTTTCGATCTTCCTTTCGTTGACGATCGTCTTCCTGGGGATCTTCATTTTTCTGACGTTGGTGCGGGGGCTGATTCTCTTGTCGGTGGAGAACCCGATGCTCCACTATTCCGAGAATACCGGCTTCTTCCAGAACATGTACATCATCTTTTTGCAGATGACCGACCCGGGCAACATGGCCCAGGATATTAACTCGTCGGTGATCTTCAAGACGACGACCGTCCTGGCCGGGCTCTCGGGCGTGATCATGCTCTCGGCCTTGATCGCGTTCATCACGACCGCCTTGGACCAGAAGATCCAGGAGCTCAAGCGGGGGCACTCGAAGGTGATCGAGGAGGAGCATACCCTGATCCTGGGCTGGAACGAGCAGCGGATCGTCGAGTGTCTTCGCGAGTTGATCCTCGCCAACGAAAGTGAGAAGGATGCGTGTGTGGTGATCCTCGCCAACCACGATAAACAAGAGATGGACGATGTCATCCGGCTCCGTATCAGCGATTCGGTCACGACGCGGATCGTCACGCGGAGCGGAAACGTCTCGTCGCTGGCCAATTTGAACGTGGCGTCGGTCGAGACGTGCAAGTCGATCGTCATCCTCGCCGAGTGTAGCGAGTCGGCAACCCGGGAGGAGAAAGCGACCAGCGACGCGAAGGTGATCCAGACGGTCCTCGCCTGTACCAGCTTGAATCGCGACGTGCCGGTTGTCGCAGAGATCTTTAATGATGACCATCGAAAGATCCTGCTGAGTTCGTTCGACGACAACATCATCACCGTCAGCACCAGCGAGATCTTGGCCAAGTTGCTCGTCCAGACCTCGCGATCGGTCGGCCTGTCGGTCGTGTACAACGAGATCCTTTCGTTCGACGGGTGCGAGATGTACCTCTATGAGGACGAGTGGGGCGGGGTCGCGTTTCGTGATCTGCCCTACCGCTTCCCCGACGGGGTGCCGATGGGTGTCTATCACGGGGACGGGTCGTTCCTGATGAACCCGCCGATCGATTATCAACTCAAGGACGACGACCAGATCCTCATTCTTGCCGAAGACGACTCGACCATCGAGTTCCTGCCGAAGCCGGTCGTGACGTTCCAACCGATTCCGCTGGCCGACTGTGGGCATGTCGAGCAACAGATCGAGCGAGAGCTGATTCTCGGCTGGACCCATAAAACGCCGATCATCCTTCGCGAGTATGCCGACTATGTCAAACCGGGGAGCCAGATCGACATTTTACTGAAGCATCCGACCGACGAAGAAAAGGCAGCCATCGAAGCGATCGACGCCGAGCTTGCCGATATCTCGATCTCATTGATCCGAAGAAACGGGATGGTGACCGAAGAGCTCGACTCGCTGAAGCCGTTCGAGTATGACAACATCATCATCCTCGCCGACGATCGCGAACAGGCCGACTCGCAAAAGACCGACTCGGAGAACATCATCACGTTGCTCCAGTTGCGGACCATCTTCAACGACCATGCGGATGAAGCGATCAAGACCAAGCTCATCACCGAGGTCCTCGACTCGCAGAACTACTCGCTCGTGGCCAAGGCGGGCGTCAAGGACATCATCATATCGAATCGACTGATCAGCATGATCTTCGCCCAAATTTCCGAGAACGCCGAAATCAAAAAGGTCTACGACAGCATCTTCGAAGAGGAAGGCTCCGAGATCTATCTCAAGCCGGCGTCCTATTACTTCAAGGAGTTCCCCGTCAAGGCCTCGTTCGCCCAACTGATCGACATCGCGCAGCAGCGTGAAGAGGTTTGCCTCGGCGTGAAGATCAAGCAACTCGAAAACAAAACCGAGGAAAATTCCGGCATCAAACTCATCCCCGAAAAAAGCCGCCTCTACGAACTTCAGCCCGACGACTGCCTGATCGTCCTCTCGGAAGACGAGTCGTAGGGATTTTAGCATAAATTTTGATGAGTGTTTATACATTCGTTAGCGGCGGGGCTTGTCCCCGCGTAAATCAACGTTCCTCACCAATCGATGTTTTTTAACGCGGGGGCAAGCCCCGCCGCTAACGAATGACTATCTCCCTCTTTACTTTCCGTGTGTTCCGCGGTTTTTGAAAAGGGCCCTGTCCCCCGATCGCCGATATACCGAATATGGTCCAGTCTCGACGAAGAAAAATACCGGTACGACGCAAGGTGGCACCCCGCGTGAGTGGGGATCGGCTCGAGGCGTTCTTGGAGTATGCGGCCAAGGAATGCCACCTGTCGGACAATACGGTCGCCGCCTACCGGCGTGATCTGAAGCGGTTCTTCGTCTGGCTCGATGACCGGAACATCCCCGCTCTGTCGGTCCGTGACCTGGCCGACTACGTGACCTGGCTCCACGGCCAGAAGCTCGCTCCGGCCTCGATCGGGCGACACCTCGCCTCGCTCCGCGTCTTCTTCCGCTACCTCCAACTCGAAGGGCTGCTGGAAGAGAACCTGGCCGAGTTGCTCGGGAGCCAGAAGCTATGGGAACGGGTGCCGAAGGTGCTCAGCCCCGAACAGATCGAACGTTTACTGAAAAGCCCCGGCACGCGCGACGCGTGTCATCGGCGCGATCGGGCCTTGTTGGAATTGCTCTACGCGACCGGCTGTCGGGCGTCGGAGCTTACCAATTTGAAGCTGGCCGACTATCATCCGAACGAGGGCCATTGCGTCTGTCGCGGCAAGGGGAACAAGGAACGGATCGTCATGCTCAACTCGCGTGCGATAGAGGCGATCGCCGACTACCAGGAGCACGAGCGGTCGGTGCTGGCCAAACGTGCCGGTGGTGATGCCGAACCGCCGTGGCTCTTGCTCTCGTATCGCGGCAAACGCTTGCGTCGCGAGCGGATTTGGGAGCTGTTGAAACGCTACATCCGCCGGATCGGTGCCCCCGACGACATCAGCCCCCACTCGCTCCGCCACAGTTTCGCGACCCATCTCCTGGCCGGCGGCGCCGACCTCCGCCAAGTCCAAGAGATGCTCGGCCACGCCAGTATCGCCACCACCCAAATCTACACCCACGTCGACCATTCCCGGTTGAAATCGGTCCACGAGCAGTTCCACCCGCGAGGGTGAAAAACCGGCGTTCTTTAGGGCTTTGCCCGTTTATGGTTTACGGCTACAATAAGTATCGAGTTGTGAAAATTTGTGGTCTTCGTTTAGCCGCCGAACATCGTTCGGCACGTTTTCGCAGCTCTAAAACACGTCGGACGATGTCCGACGGCTAAACTTTCTTTATGGCCGTGGTCACTTAGGGAAAAGATGGATGCGATTTCAAAATCAAGAAACGAGCGAAATAAATCATAGCCGGTTTGTGAGGCGGGCCATCGAGCAAGAAGAGGTGTGGTATTTGGTGCATCCTAAGGGCGGAGCAGCGACGTCGGTCTCGATGGATGACCGGGAGACGGTGGTTCTCCTGTTCTGGTCAGATCGTGCCCATGCGGCCCGGGCGAAGGCGGAATCTTTTCCCAACTTTGAAGAAACTTCCCTGGACCTGTTCGAGTTTCTGTTCCGATGGCTGCCCGGCATGGCAGGCGACCACGTTTTGGCCGGGACCAACTGGACCCAAGACCTGATCGGCCTCGAAAAAGACCCTCGCGAGCTGCATGAGGAAATGAACACCCAAATGCCCGCCGCCCTACGAGCCCGCTATCAGGCTCTCTACGAAAAGTTAAGCAAAGAAGTTCCACCGACGCACCCAGACGGCGAGGCCGATCAGGGCCGTGAGCAATAGGGTGATGGTGCCCGGCTCGGGGACTGCCGCACCGGTGCCGAATTGCCAGTTTCCGGCGAGGATCGTTGCGTCGGAGGCATTGACCGTGCCGTCGCCGTTGAAGTCGCCCATCGACCATGAGGCACCGGATGCCTGCCAATTCCCTGCAAGGATTGTCGCGTCGGATGCGTCGACTTGCCCATCACGGTTCGCGTCGCCCGGTATCTGTTTGGGAGCGGTGACCGTCAATAGCGTGTAGCCGTCCAGTTCGCTACCGTCGTCGATATATTCGAGCGTATAATCTGTCCCCATGGTCGCGGTGGTCAACAGATTCCAATCGGCCACGGCCGGATCCCACCACTGGATCGCGTCGGTCCCGCCGATCAAATCGAGAAAATCGTCGAGCGAATCGTCAGCGTCGCCCAACAGTGCCAGCATTCCACTATCAGACATATTGAGGAAACTGTCGTCGTCTAGGTCGTAGTCAATAGTTAAGTTTCCGGCGACGCGGACCAGCCCGCCATCGGTGATGTTCAACGTGCCGGCGCCGTAGTCGCCAACTTGCAAATAACTGTTGTTAATCCAGGTGGAACCTTCACCGGAAACAGTTACTTCGCCGGTCATTCGGGAATTGTAGCCGATATAGCTGACGGCACAACTGACAGTTCCGCCGTCGGTAATGTTTAACGTGCTGGTGCCGGTGCCGGAGTGGCCAACGTACAAATAACCGCTGTTGGTCCAAGTGGAACCTTCACCGGAAACGGTTACTTCGCCGGTCGGATTGGAATAGCAGCCGATATGGCTGGTGGCACAACTGACGGTTCCGCCGTTGGTAATGTTCAACGTGCCGGTGCCGGAGTAGCCGATTTCCAAACCACTGTTGGTCCAGGTGGAACCTTCACCGGAAACGGTTACCTCACCGGTCGAACCGGAATTGTTGCCGATGGTGCCGAAGAGATTGCTGACCGACGCGCCGCCGGTGATATCCAACGTGCCGTTGCCATAATTGCCGACGTACAAAGAACCACTGTTGGTCCAGGAGGAATTTTCACCGGAAACGGTTACTTCGCCGGTCGAGCCGGAATAATAACCAATGTGACCATCCTGCGAGCTCACCGCAATTCCATTGATGGTCAACGAACCGTCGTTCACACCCAGATATTCAACCGGACTGCTCATGTCCAAATTCACGGTGATGTTCCGGTCCTGTTCGCTGCCGCCGATCGTGAATGTCCGCGTCAAACCGTGGGTGGAATCGAACACGAGGTCATAGTCACTGACGATGCTGTTGGTATTGATCGTGCCCGTGCCGAAGAGTTGGGCGGATGACGCCACAAGTGATCGGGTCGTTAGCGTACCGCCGCCCGTGCCGAAATGGATAGAACCGGTGGCGCCCTCATAGTAGGCCACATAAGTGGTGTTAGCGACGCTGACCAGCCCGCCATTGGTGATGTTCAACGTGCCGTCGCCGGAGGTGCCGACGTACAAACCGTTGTTGGTCCAGGTGGCGTCTTCACCGGAAATGGTGACTGTGCCGGTCGAGCCGGGATAATAACCGATGTAACCGTCCCGTGAGTTCACTGCAATTCCGTTGATGGTCAGCGAACCGTGGTTCACGCCTAGACAGCCGACCGAACCACTATCGTTCATATCCAAAGTCACGGTGATGTTTCGGGCCTGCCCGCTGCCACCGATCGTGAATGTCTGCGCCAAGCCGTGGGTGGAATCGAACACGAGATCGTAGTCGCCAACGATACCGTTGGCGTTGATCGTGCCAGTCCCGAATAACCGAGAGAAGGACGTCACGAGCGATCGGGTCGTCAGTATGCCGCCGCCCGTACCGAAATTGATGGAACCGGTGGCGTTGCCCTCGTAGTCCACATAAGTAATGCCGGTGACGTTGACCAGCCCGCCATCGGTAATGTTCAACGTGCCGGTGCCGTAGTTGCCGACTTGCAAATAACCGTTGGTCCAGGTGGAACCATTACCGGAAACGGTCACCTCGCCGATCGAATTGAAATAGTAGCCGATATGGCAGAAGCTATTGCTGACCGTCGCGCCGTCGGTGATATTCAATGTGCCGTCGCCGGAGTAGCCGATGTGCAATTGACTGTTGGTCCAGGTGGAACCTTCACTGGAAACGGTTACCTCGCCGGTCGAACCGGAATTGTAGCCGATGTAGCCGCAGCCCGACAACAAATCACTACCATCGGCAACCGAAACGGAACCCGTGCCGGTCTTGCCAATGTAGGCGGTCGTGGAACTGGTCCAAGTGTTCGGGTTGGACGGGTCGAGGTCGCCGCTGTAGTCAATTGCGGCGTGGGTTGTTGCGGGGATCGCCCCTACGGCAAAAGCCGCCAGAATCGCAAGCTTTGCCCAAAAATGCTTCGTTCGGTTCATCTTCTCTTCCTTTTTTGCCTTGCGGTGTCAGGCCGCACGATGGTCTATCCCAAAGCAGCAACGTTCCGTTTCGCTAAAAGCGCAATGGTTGAATATCTCAGTCAAATAGCCCCAATTTATTTCTTCTCTTGTGTGAAGTCAATGTTTTCAGCAAGATTTTTTGAGAAATTGGCATTGCAGAGGGATAGTGGGGGTGTCGGACAAAAAATCCTCCCGTTTTCTCGGAGTTCGGAAGTGATGGACATCGACCGGCCGGACGGGTAGAATGAATAGGTCGCCTGGGGATGGGCGATTTTTATGAGTTTAGCCGCCGAGCTTGTTCGGCGCTTTGAGTTAGTGGTAACGTTTTTCGTACTTCCAAGCGCCGAACAAGCTCGGCGGCTATTGAGTCTCAGGAATTTAAAGTTACTCTCCATGACTTTTTGCGAGTCAAGCCGAAATTGGGACGCTAGTCCCTATTTCGGTTCCGACCCGGAATAGGGCACGCTTCGCGGCCCAATTCCGGCTTGGATGTTTGTAACTTTAAATACCTGAGACTCAATAAACCCTACCCACTTACCCGCCTTTTTGTTTTCCTCCGCTCTCCCTCCTAACGTTGGTTGATACAAGAACCACAAAGCGAGTGTTCCCATGAACCGTTTGTATGTCTTGGCGATCGTCTGTTTTGGTTTGTTGACTTCTACGCTCTGGGCCGAGCAGGTCGAGAGTGCGCCGCGCAAGGCGGAGCGGGTTGTGCGGTTGGTGGTTCCCGACATGCCACAGGGGGCTCCGGTTCGGCATGCGATAAAGCGGCTTACCGACGTGCTTAAGAAACGGGGTGTGCATTTGGTTCCCCATGTGTCCGGTCGAACGTCAAAGGTGCTGATAGCCGGGGTGTCTTCGAAGTCCTTGATGGCAAAATTGGGGGTCGCGGAGGGGGAAATCAAGCTGCCCGAGCAACCGGAGTCGCTGGCCGTAAAACGTTTTAATAAAAAGGACGAAAAACGCTTGGTCGTCATCGGCTACGACGACGTCGGGCTGATGTATGCTCTGCTGGATATTGCCGACTATGTGGAGAGCCTGCCGGACGACAAGGTGGCCGATTGGTTCGAGACGGTGCCGGAGGTTTCCGAAGCGCCTTGCAATAAGATGCGGCG
>JASFHG010000165.1:0-7598 GCA_050123355.1 Planctomycetia bacterium | reverse complement strand
CCCCATCATCCAAGTAGCATCCGGCTCGGCCATACCAATTCCATACTGCCAATTGCCGGCCACGATGGTAGCGTCCGAAGCGTCGACGATGCCGTTCAGATTGGCGTCCCCCGGTATAACCGAGAAACCTCCGACCGTCAGCACGGTATAACCATCGAGGTCACCTTCGGTCATATACTCGAGCGTATAATCGAACCCTTGGGTCGCCGTGGTAATGGAAGCCCAATCGCTGATCGACTCATCCCACCACTGAATGGCATCCGTCCCTTGCACCAAATCGAGAAAGTCGACCAGCGTGTCATCGGCATCTCCATACAAAGCCAGCATACCGCCAGAGGCCATATTGATAAAACTGTCTCCGTCACCGTCTGCGTCAATCGTCAAGACTCCCGCGACGCTCACCAGACCCTTGTCCTCAATCATCAACGTACCGCTACCATCACAGCCGACATAAAGTTCAATCTCATTACTCCAAGTTGAACCTTCGTTCTCAACAGTAACCACGCCCGCGGAACCGATTTTAAAACCGATGAAACCTCTGGAAGTACTTATCACACTCCCCTCGGCGATGCGCATCGAGCCCATGCCGTCATAGCCCGCCCCCATACCCCCGTCTCCATCGACATTGAGATGTATGGTAACATTCTGATTGGGATTATCGTTGAGAACCAGCGTTTGGGAAGAACCATGCGTGGCATCGAAGACCAGATCGACATCGCTTATCAAGCCATGGGTATAGATGGTACCCGTCCCGGTAAGATCCTCGGGAGCAGCAAAAAGAGTTTGGCCAATTTGCAGGCTTCCATCATCAAAGCAAACCGTTCCGGATGCACTTTCTCTTAAAGCGACAAAAACACTTTCATTTGCTTGTACAACACCGCCATTTGTGATGTTGAGCAAACCATTTCCTTTGCAACCCACGGAAAAATCAGAGTTACTGGTCCACCAGGCACTATCAACCGTGACTTGTCCGGTCGATCCAATTTCACTTCCAAGGCAAGTCGACGCCGTCGAGACGTTAGCCCCGCCGGTAACATAGGCCGTACCACTACCTTCATAGCCAATGGCAAGGCTATTATTATGATCCCAATTCGAACCGGTTCCATCGATGGTCACGGTACCTGTAGAACCCGCATAATGACCGAGATAAGAGCTGCCTTGACTGTAAAGGGTCGCTCCATTGGAAAGGTGAATAGTTCCTTCTCCATAACGTCCGACTTCAATGGAAGAATTATTTGCCAGCGTGGCATCATTGATCACAATTTGCCCGGTGGAACCAACTTCGGCTCCGAGATCGGCACCCGATGTAGAAAGAGTGCTATGATTGATAACGTTGACGGTACCGTTACCTTCATAACCAACAGAGAGATGCCCGTAATGCTCCCAACGTGTCATAGTCCCATCAACGGTAACCGTACCGGCTGATCCGGCATAACGGCCGAGATAGGCAACATTATGGGTTTCCAGCATTGCTTCGTCAGACAGACAAATCGAACCTGCTCCAAAAGTTCCGACATCCAAGTCACCATTATTGATCCACGTACCACGTTGAACCGTAACCTGCCCGGTTGCTCCGGCCTGTTCTCCGAGACGCGCGTCGTCGGTCGTGAAATGACCATGATTGACAACTTGAAAAGTACCACTACCCTCGTGGCCAATAACGAGAAGACCGTTAGAATACCATTCTGAACTATTCCCGTTGACAGTAACCATCCCCGTCGAACCGGCATGGTAACCGAGATAGGCCAGACTTGCGTTTTGCACGCTCGCTCCACCAGTAAGGTCGATCGATCCATTACCATAATTTCCAACGTAAAGCTCGTTGGAGTTCATCCATGAAGCATTATCGACCATCACTTGTCCGGTCGAGCCGACTTCATTTCCGAGATACGTTTCGTAGGTAGCAAGATTTGCCTTATTGGTAACATTCACCGCACCGCTACCCCGATAACCAATGAAGAGAATGTTATTACTGTTATTTGTCCATTGTGAATAGAAACCGTCGAGGTTGACCGTTCCGGTCGAACCGGCGTAATAACCAAGATAACCATAAACATTGTGGCTATCAAGAGTTGCGCCACCAGAAACGTCGATCGTTCCATTTCCATAACGCCCGACGTAAAGGGCATTACCGTGCTCTAATCTTGAGCTATCACCATCGACCATCACATAGCCGGACGAGCCGGGCTGATCGCCGAGAATGACGTTGCCGCCACCGGCTACGGCTCCATCCATAACCATCAAAGTACCGGTCCCACGGCGGCCCACGTAGAGATTGGTATGCAACAGACTGGAATTGGCATCTCGCACCAACACCGTTCCGGTCGAGCCGGGCTGATTACCGATATACACACTGGTAGCCAAAGAGCCGGCATTATTCATCTCCGTACCATTTTCGACAACCAACAATCCCTCGCCATAATAACCGACATGGAGATTTTGGAACTGCCACCCTCCATCATTCACGGTAGCCTGGCCACTGGAGCCGGGAGCATAACCAAGATAGCTCGTCATGCTATTTATCATGCCGCCGTCTAAAATATCGAGCGTTCCATCGCCATAATTGCCGATCTTCACGGTTTCGCCATACCAGGCAGAATTTGGGCCGGTCACCTCGAGTACTTGATCGGTATCCAATATCGTGGGTGCGTAAGCATGCACGGTTCCATTGGTTACTCGAATCGTACCGCTTGTGAAGTTGAAGTCTCCTTCCCAATCATAAAAACTCATACTGTTGGTCAGTTCCAAGGTTCCACCATCGAGGTTGAGCACTCCATGAAAACCAATATTTAAACTACTCGTACTAACGGTTCCTTGATCGGTAATGTTAAGGACACCTCCCTGGTAATTAGCACCACCAATACCGAGATATTGGCTATTCAATATCGAGCCGGCGCCATCCACCGTCGTCTGAGCCGTCAAGCCAGTCGGATTACCGATTTTAACTTGCATGCTATTAACCATTCCGCCATTGGTGATATTCATCGTTCCATAGGCATACAATTGTTGGCCTATCCATGTTGAACCAGGACCGTCCACGGTTAGCGAGTTTGACAATTCGGAGGAATAAATGTCGGTGTTGTAGCTGGTTACGGTTGCACCATTGGTAACACAAATCCGGCCCAAGCCATTTTGGCCCAACAAAATGGTGTTGGCGGTCAAACTGGAACCGATTCCATCGACAAGAACCTGGCCGGTGGAATCGAGCTCCCTACCGATGTAACTCGCCCCCATTTGGACGGCGGCGCCATGAGTAATGCTCAGCGTACCATCGCCGTAATGACCGACGTAAAGTTCATTACTGATCGCCCACGAAGAATTTGCGCCATCGATGGCAACTTGGCCAGTGGAACCGACTCCCAGGCCAATTTCACTGGACACACAGCTCGCCGAAGCTCCGCTGTCGATATTCAGCGTGCCATTACCTTCCCCCCCTACAAGAATATCCGAGGGGCATTCCCATGTAGCATCGGAACCGCTGACCGTAACCTGACCGATTGCGCCCGTTTCACCACCGATGATGGTGGCACCAACCATAGCTTGGGAATTTTCGACTATCACCTGACCGGTCGATCCGGCTCGATCTCCTACATAGACATTGCCGCTATCGAGATCAGCTCCGCCCGTGATGTTTAACGTACCACTTCCTTCCTTGCCTACATAAAGATCATATTGATTTATCCAGAGCGAATCCGAACCATCGATCGAGACGTGACCTGTTGCACCGGCCTCTTGCCCAAGGTAAGTCGCGTTTGTCTCCAACGTACCATTATGGACCGTCACCTGACCTGTTGCACCATTGTGATAGCCAACACTGAAAATACTGGTGTTTATCAAGCCGGAGGAAACGTTCAACGTGCCGTTACCATAGTTACCGACGTAAATACAGTCATTGGAACGGGCAACAGCATAATTGGTCACATGAAGCGTACCGGTTCCTTCGTAACCGACCGAAATCAGGCCCCCCGATTCCATGGCCGAGTTAGCGCCATCCACGGTAGCCTGTCCGACAGAACCCGACTCGGCACCGATCTTTATTTGATTACCGGTAACCCAAGCACCATTGGTCACACTAAGCGTACCGCTGCCCAGTCCACCGACATGAAGGCTGTTTTGATTAAGCCATCTTGAACCTAGCCCGTCAATCGAAACAGAACCCGTCGAGCCTGTCTGGTTACCGATATAACCATAACCGGATTGAACACTGCCACTGTCGGTGATATTCATCATTCCATTGCCGGTATCGCCAACCTTCAACGTCTCACTAGCCCAAAAAGAATTATTGCCTGTAACGTTCAAAACTTGATTTGTATCCAGAGCCATCGCAATAGGACCTACCACGCCCCCGTTGGCGACTCGAATTTCACCACCGGTAAACTGAAACGTCCCGGTCCAATTGTTAAAATTGTTGCTTTCAGTGAATTCCAAGACGCCGCCATCCAGATCAATCGTTCCATACGTTTGGACCTGCAATTGCCCAACACTCAGCTTACCCTGGTTCGTGATATGAATCGTGCTCGGACCGTTTGACCCCAATTGAAGTACTTGACTGTTGGCCCAAACCGAACCGGGACCGTCGATCGTCACCTCCGCGGTCGAGCCGACTTGATTACCGAGATAGCTCGCAACGCTCGCAACGTAACCACCGTTGGTAACATCCAAAATACCGCTGCCATATTCGCCGATACGCAGGTTCGTGCATACCCATGTAGAATCATTACCATCTACGAGAGCTTGACCCACCGAACCGGCTTCGCGCCCGACATACGCATCGTCGTTCTGTACGAAACCACCGTTGAGAATATTCAAAGCACCATTACCGAAACAGCCCACTTTCATCAAGCTGCTATTCCACCCAGAAGCCCCTCCGGTAACCGTCAAGGTTTGGGCATGATTGAGAATCGTCGGTTCGTATGCATTGATCATTCCGTTGGTGACCAGGATTTCCCCGCTATTGAAGTTGAAGGCTCCATCCCAATTATAGAAATCCATATTTTTGGTCAGTTCCAAGATCCCGCCGTTTAAATTAACGACACCATTCGATCCGATACCCAACTCGCCAACACTGACTCTACCTTGATTGGTAATATCCAAGATCGCGCTACCATAATAAATACCCACGCCAAGAGACTCTGAATTGATCCAGGCCGAACCGGGCCCGTCGACGGTAACGTGACCTGTCGAACCGGCTTGCTCACTGAGACGACCGTAAACACTCTGAACCAGGCCACCGTTGAGAACGTCCAAAGTACCGCTGCCATAAATACCTACACCTAACGCATTATAGTTAATCCAAGTCGAACCAACCCCGTCGATCGTCACCTCGCCGACCCCGGTGGCTTGATTTCCAATGACACAAGATTGATCTACCACCGTGCCGCCGGCAATGATGCTAAACGTACCCGTGCCCGAATCGCCAACAGCAGTACTGGTGGTGGGAATCCAAGTAAGCGGATCGGGCGGAAGGACGTCGCCGGTCGCGGTCACCACCGCATGAGCCGGTTGAACAAAACCAAAGAAACATAACCCTAAAACGAAAACAAGCCATGAACGAATCCTCGTAGAACTACGCATCGAAGCTCTCCTTTCAAAGTTGTGATTTATGTCGAGAGTGAAGGAGAAACTCCCCCGGGCAGTAGAAAAACAACCCAAAGAGAAGAATGCACCTTGGATAGACAAAAAGAGGATGAAAGACACCCCCCATTATAGGAGGTATTCTACCACATCGGAAAAGGGAAATCAACAGGCAAATAGATAAAAAACCATCGTTATTGCACCACCCCTAAACCGTAAGCGTTTGGCGCTGCGGAATATCGAGACCGGCCGCATCACCGCCGGTCGGCAGGTTCTCGATTTCATACTCCCAATAATAAAAAAACCCCGCAAGAAGTGATGAGGGAACAAAAATTTCCTCACCCTCACGGGTTTAATCTGAATCCGTTTTCATCTAGAAGCCATCCCAAAACTTAAAAATTGGCGATGGTCCTTGTTAGCCCGGCCGCGTGCGGCCGGAAACGCTTGAAATCCCGTCGCAGGCGACGGGGCTAACAAACTGTATAACCCACTAGTTAGGGTTTTGGGATGGCTTCTAGTAAATACATAACCCCAAAATGCCGGATCTCGATCCGGCCTACCTGGCTGTTGCTTCAGGGGAGAATTAGAAGTACAGAAATATTTATCCTTATACCAGCTAACGTGTATGGCAATTTCCATACGTATCTATTGCGGATTCAGTTTTCCATCGAGAGAGATAAGACAGCCCATGGCAAAATTCAACAAGGTAGGGTTGCTGGTTCAGAATGAATCCGGGTAGTTTCTCCTGTGCAAAAAGGACCACTCCACGTCATTGCTGATCCTTCCCGGCGGCCGCATCGAGGACGGCAAGGAAAACCTACGCCTCCACTTCGACTGCAAAGCCTGTAAAATGCACGTCATCAGGGACAAGTAGCGACCTAAAATTATCCGCTATTTATAGAGCAGGTCAGTCATTTTCAATTCTGAAAAGTTTGTCTTCTTGTGACAATTTTAGGATTATATATTCTTCTTTGTTCAATTCTTCAGGCAGTTTGTCTTTTAGAATTGATGCTACAAACTGCACACCCTTTGCATTAACAAATTGGGCTATCTTTAAAAGTTGATTGTCATGCATCAGTTCTTTTTTGTCGTTGAGAAGAAAATGCATACAGGGAATATTTTCTTCATCAGCAAAGAGCGTATAGGCAATGTCAAAGCAGGATATTTCACCTTGTTTCTTTCCAGAGCTAAAGTTATTGAGGTCGAATGGCGTGAACTCGTAAAGCCGACGTCCCTTTACTGTTTTTGTGTCTACCTTTAATGCATATTGTTCACCATACAGTTCATTTGAAACAGACGAAAACTGTCGGTTAAATTTATTGATTTGCTCTTTAATTTTAAGATTAAATTCATCAGAGAAAAGTCCATTATCAATTTCAGCAAGCTTATTACTAAGTTCTGTCAGGTTCAATTCTACTTCACTCAATTGGTTTAACGTGTTTTCGTATGAACCCTTTGTTTGGTATTTGCTATTAAGCTCCACAATCAACTTTTCAAGGACATCAAAAGAGTCGCTCTGGGTGATGACAGCACTCAATTTATTTTCTTCAATTATAAGACGTTTCAAATGCATGCGTTGCGAGGCCAGTGCATCATCGATTTTAGGAAGATCTTGTTCAATAAAACGAACTTTAGATTCTATCATTTGGTTGTGGAAATGATTAAGCTCCTGGAAGGTCTTTTGGATTCCACTTACTAAAGATGTTGCTTGCTGGTAAATTTGCTTAAGTTGCTGTAAATCAATGGTAGACATGCCTGATTGCATATCTTTTTGGGTTTCTAATATCAAATCTTTTCGCAACTCAAGTCTACCAATTTCAGATGAAGCCAGATTTATTTGGTATTTAACTTGATTCAGTTTTTCTAGATCTGTTTCGAACTCAGGATTAAGGTTGAGTGATGCTTTGCGACTTTCAAGTTCTTCAATTTCAGCCTGGAGAAGATTCAATGCGATTTCGTATGCTGACTTTGTTTGTTTTGACTCAAGTCGCTTTTTAAATTTTTCTTCGGTGTTAATCTGAAGC
>JASFHG010000164.1:0-7654 GCA_050123355.1 Planctomycetia bacterium | reverse complement strand
ACCCGACGTGCACGGATCATGCCCGTCCCGACCAGAGCCGCGTCGCGCAGCCCGGTCCGTTTCTGTTCGGTCTTCAGTTTGTCGACGTACGGTCGTTTATCGACAAAGTTCAGCGGGTCGTCCGGAGCCACTTCGACATCCCACTCTTCAAACGTCCCTTCGTCGAGGACCTGCGTGATGCGATCTCGCGCGGAGACGTAACCGTGATAGCCACACTCGGGGCAGACGCCCATCAGCCGATCGATCTCCTTGCGAAAGACGACCTGTTGACAGCCGGGGCAGCGTTGCCAGAGCCCTTGCGGCACTCCACGCTTCGGACGGGTGTTGACTTGAAACCAGTTACTTGGTTCCGGACGGGTTGCTGACATTTCTTCCTATCTCTTCTTTTTACTCTGTATTGATTTAGTGCCTATCCAAAAACCCATGTTAGCCCGGCCGCCTGCGGCCGGAAATACCCCGAAATCCCGTCGCAGGCGACGGGGCTAACATTTATTTCGGATAGGCCCTTAGCCCGCCGGCGAAGCTCCCCGAGGGGAACCATTTCGAGCCATGCGAGATAACCTATATCGATTATAACAACATCGGCGATTTTCTGTACTATTTAAGGGGAAAAGTTCGTAAAGAGTCCTTAAAAACGAACGATTAAGAGGATTCTGAGATTACGGTGACCGGTTTGACGATCACGCCGTTGGATTTTCCCCCTTTACCCCCTCCGTTAAGGGGTGTCGCCAGCTCTTCTTCCGCTTTATTCTCCTTGCTGATGACCTCGACCTCGAAGAACTCGCACTTCGGGCGTTCGGCCGACGCGACCCAAAGATCGCCCAACTCGGTGGCATTGCCGAGGAGGAACTGGCGTACCAGGCTGGCCATCGGCTCGGGCACCACCAGGCCGATCGTCTCCTCGTTGTGACGTTTCAAGGTTTTGGCCAAAACGGCCTCCATGCGTCCCCGGGCGTCATCGAGGGTCTCGCCCTCGGGCGGACAGACGGTCTCGGGGTGCTCTTGCCACTGGCGGTAGACTCGCTGCTGCTTGCGTCGCACTTCGTCGGTCTTCATTCCCTGCCAAAGCCCCAGGTCGACATTTTCCATCTTCCCGAGTTTTTTCACTTTCGTCCCGAGCGATTTCGCCAACGCCTTGGCGGTCTCCAGAGCCGGTTCACACGGCGGGCAATAGACGGTATCGATATTGTTCGCTTCGAGAAATTCGGCGATCTTCTCAACTTCACCGGCACCTTGGGAGTTGAGAGGGATGTCGAGATTGCCCTGAATTCGCCCTTGCTCGTCGTAGTCGGTCGAGCCCGGCTTGATCAGGACGACTTTCGCCGTCGTGTTTTTCTTCGCAGGTTTTTTCTTTGCCATCATCATTTTTTGTTATAGATGCCTAAGGGCATCCATGTCTTTTCTTTCTCTCTTACCCGTGAAAACTTACTGAGAGGGCGTCGCCTTTACCATCTGTAACAACTCGTCATGACGTTTCCGATAATCGTCATGCCCGAAAAAGGCGGTGCCCATCACCAACAGATCGGCGCCCGCTTCGACACACGACCGGACGGTCTGGTCATTGACGCCTCCGTCCACGCTCAACAGGAGCCTTTCGCCCGCAATTTCGCGGAGTTGACGCAACTTTTCCAAAGCGACCGGCTCGAACGATTGGCCTCCGAATCCGGGCATCACACTCATCACGAGGACCAGATCACAGAAATCCAAGAACGGCTCCATCTCGTCGACCGACGTCGGCGGATTCAAACTGAGACCCGGCACGGCCCCCAGCTCGCGAATCTCGTTGAGCAGGGCACGCGGATCGGGCGTCGTCTCGATATGGATCGTGATCATGTCGGCGCCCGCCTCGCGGAACTGCTTCACATAGCGTTCCGGCTCTTGGATCATCAGATGGGTATCCAGCGGCAACGAGGTCACGCGTCGGATCGCTCGCACCACGGGTATCCCGAAACTCAGGTTCGGCACGAAATGGCCGTCCATAATATCCAGATGCAGGCACTCGATCCCCGACGCTTCCGCGGCGCGGATCTCTCGCTCGAGATTCGCAAAATCCGCGGCCAACAGCGACGGGTTGATCACCGGCCTGGAACTTTTCAGTTGTTGATGTAATGACGTGCTCATACGCCAAAGGGGCCTCTTATGGAAAAACCGAAGCAACGACGCTCCCCGGGGGATACGCCTTGGCCTTCAAGGGGAAGTCCAAAACACGATAAACCTCGTGCTTGCTTCAAGACAGCAGATCAAATTAACTGCGGTAGAAAAATGCGATAGGTCCAGGCAGATTTTTTAGATCTGCCCGCCATGGGGATGAAATTACCATTCGTGTGGCCGATCACCTGGATCCACCACAAGCGCCAAACTTTTTGGTCGGTGTTGCCTCACTGGGAAGAAACACCTTCTGGCACTTTTCATGCGTAAAGAGCACTATTCTAGCAAGACCGATGGTGGGTGTCACCGATTTTCGAGGTCAAAAGCCATAAGTTACGGTATGGCAAGAAGATAAAATTGTCAGGAACGCATAAAACCACCCCCGCCAGAGGTGCATGGTACGTCCGGGATCGACAAAAACCGGTCGCGACGGAAAGACCGCTCACCCGGCCTTTTTCGTCGGCTTCGAAGCGTCGGCGGCCTCTTTCTTTTCCTCTTTTTCCTTCGCACGCAAATCCCACGCCTCGAGCCACCGAGTCTCGCCGCCCCGCTTGAGGTCGAACTGCTTGATCGCACGCCGCTCCAGGTCGGGCAAGTGACCAGCGCCGTAGAAGATCGCGATCTTCTTTTTGCCCTCGCCAATTTGCTCTTTCAAGATATCGAGCGCCTTCTGGTTCCGTGCCGAGATCAACGTCGATCCCTTGGGACCGTCGACCAGAAGCATGGTCATCTCCATGTCGACGAACTGGGGTGCCATGGCCCGTTTCAAGTTGCCTCCACGATTCTTGCTGAACAACGCCCCCAACACGGCCATATCGTCGGCACTTCCGTTCTGCCTCGCTGCCTGTTGGGCCGACGACGCGGCAAAAAGCCGGACCGCGTATCCGAAAACGCTCTCTTTACGCTCACGCATCGACTTCGCAAACTCGGCAGGCGACAGGTCCGCATGCACGAAATGATCTCGCTTGTAATCGATACCTTCCAACTGATGTTCAAGATCGAGCAGGTCGGTCAGGCCATGTTGCATCGAGCCGAGCACACCGACGTTCTTGTTCCGCCCCTGCTCCGGTCGAGTACCTTCGGGAGCCACCAACTCATAAAGCACGGCGTCATATTTATCGAACTCACGGTTGAGCTGATCGTAGTATTCCGGCTCGGCCACATGAATCGCCCCGACCAGGTCAACCACCAACTTCCCCTTCTTGGGATCCTTCGGCACCAATCGGATGATCGCCGTCTGGAGTGCTTCCGACTCTCCGTCCGCATCCTTGGCGATTCGCAAATATCGATCTTTTTGGACCGACAACTTTTTGGGTGCCTCGTCCTTTACCTGATCCTTGGCAAGACAGGCCGAAATCGAGATCAAAAAAGCCAAAAGGGCCCAAAATGCATTGTAACGTCGGAAAAACATGGCACGTTCTCGGTTGGGGGTTCGGGGGAAAATAAGAACTGTTTTTTGAGGAAAAACCTACTTCTCCATTATACCACATCACGACCGAATCGACAGCCACCAAATAAAAAAGGGAGCCGAAGGCAAATTCGCCCGAGACTCCCTTGATTTATCTGGTATAAGTAGCCGGTAAAGGTTGCCAATCCATGGAGGCGGCGGATGTACCAAAAAATGAGTACTTTGTTCCATTAATATTTCAGCGTAAGTTTAGCCGCCGAACATCGTTCGGCGCGTTTTCGCAGCTTCAAAACACGTCGGACGATGTCCGACGGCTATAGAGTCTCAGGTATTTAAAGTTACAGGCTTCAACATCAGTACCAAGCCGGAATTGGGACGATAGTCCCTATTCCGGGTCTGTACTATAGTTCATCTCAGTTCCTTCGACCCGGAATAGGGCACGCTTCGCGGCCCAATTCCGGCTTGACGATGCAACTTTAAATACCTGAACTCAATAAACAAAAAACCATGAAATCCATTTCGAGACAAAGCTCTAAGTCGTTTTCCGAACCACGCCGACCAAAAGCCCGAGGACCTTGACCTTTTTGGCGCTGATCGCTTTTTTGCGTTTGTTGGTCGGTTGCAGACGGACACGATTTTTTTCGGGGTACCACCCCAGCAAGGACACCTTGTCTTTTTCGTCCACGGCCACCACCATCTGACCCTTCTTGGCCGTACGTTGCTTACGAACGACCAGGTAATCGCCGCACGAAACACGATCATCCTTCAGCGAATCGCTTTCCACCTTCAAGACAAAACATTTCGGATCATTGAAGAACTGGCCAAAATCGATACGTTCTTCCACATCGGGAGCGACCAATTCTCCCTCGATCACCTCACCCGTCACCGGCAAACCGGACGTATCGAATGGATCCACGAGCACTTGCATGGCTCGGGACCGATTCGCTTGTCGCAAGATGAGGCCCTTCTTTTCCAGTGCCCGAAGATGACAAACCACGCCATTGGGCGAACTGATTTTGAATTTATCCCCAATTTCGCGAACCGTCGGGCCGTAGCCTCGTGTCTTAATGAGATCACGAATAAATTTAAAAATTTGCGTTTGTCGTTTGGTCAACGTTGGCGTAATCATATATAACACCCCTTGATCTCTCTATGCTGCAACCATAATTAACTTATAGCATTGGGATTCAGGTTCACTTCAAGTTACAACCGCTTCATGCTTTGTCCCAGAAAATCGGTTTTTCATCCACTAACCCGGTAACTTATTGAGGCCTGCATTGTTAACGAACGGTTCTGCGGCCGGAAAGCCGGCTGGAACAGCCGCGTTTGCGATTGCACAACGAACATTATAGTGCCGGCAAGATAATTTGAACCTACGTGCAAGTAGCACAAAATCGCTTGCTTGTAGTGAAACGGCCAACATATAGGAACGATTTGCACTACCGGTTATTACGAACTAATGTGGGCACGGTTCATTTTATCTTGCCATGGCTATAAATACATCGGGATCAATAAAAACTGAAATCCAATAACCAATAATGAGAAAGCCCTTTGACCCATTAATTACCCGGAGTTAAAATCGCGAACGGTTTGAATGTCTGGCAACATCATTGAAGTCTGCATTATTAATGAACTGTTCTGCAGCCAAAACCGGTCGTGCAAGGAATCATTATAGTGCCGACAAGATAAATTGAACGTACGTGCAAGTAGCACAAAATCGCTTGCTTGTAGTGACACGACCAATATTCAGGAACGATTCACACTACCGGTGATTACGAATTCATGCGGGCACGGTTCATTTTATCTTGCCATGGCTATAAATACATCGGGATCAATAAACGTTCGCCATTTCATGCCCAGAGTAATACACTCGTTGCAACAGATAACTTTATTATAATCATCGTACAACGTATGCCATGTTGCTGTCAATCATAACATAGAAAAAGCATAAGAAAAAATAAATTTTTTGCAATAAGCATACACAAGTCCACTAGTGAACACCCCCCCAGATGACACCGTATTTTTCGAAATGTATTTGCAAAATATCACCTTTTTGATGCGGAAAAATTGATGAAGAATACGCCTTACATCCAACCTTGCTTTGTTGGTATACTAACAAGTAACATTCGTCTTTACGGAGTTTTATCTGATTGACCGCACGTTCATGGCTAGTTTTTTAATTAATAAAAATCACATGGTACACCGATATGCCGATCGAAATACCTCAATATCAAATTGCCATTCCCGATGACGAATTAGTTATAACATTCGTACGCAGCTCCGGGCCAGGCGGCCAAAAAGTCAACAAGACCGCCACCAAGGCCCAGCTTCGATGGAACGTTCAAGCAAGCCCTGGTATCCCGCTAGCCATCCGCAATCGATTCCTTTTGGCCTTCAAAGCGAGAATCACCCAAGGAGGGGAAATCATTCTCACCAGCCAACGTCACCGTGAAGCACCAAAAAATGCAACCGATTGCCTCACCCGACTCGAGGCAATGCTTCTTTCGGTCGCTCGACCACCCAAAAAACGGAAAAAGACATACCCCTCCAGAGGGTCCAAGGAGCGGCGACTCGCCTCAAAACAGCGACAATCCCAAAAAAAGCAAAACCGCCGTACAAACTGGTCCGATTGAACCCGGGCTATAGACTCTCAGGTATTCAAAGCTACCCTCCATGATTTTTTGCGAATCAAGCCGAAATTGGGCCACGAAGCGTGCCCTATTTTGGTTAGGAACGTATGTTAAGCATTCTATTGACCCAAAATAGAGGCTATCGCCTCAATTTCGGCTTAGTGAGAAAATGGTAACTTTATAGCCATGGCCAGATAAAATAAACCGTGCCCGCATTAGTTCGTAATAACCGGTAGTGCAAATCGTTCTTGTTTTTGACCGTTTCACGACAAGCAAGCGATTTTGTGCTACTTGCGCAGAAGCTCAAATTATCTTGCCGTCACTATAATGTGCGCATTGTAGCGTCCTGCGTCAAGGAATCCTATAGGTTCGGTCTGTTTGAATAAATATAAAGCCGTAGTATGTTTTGAAAAAGTTTCGTTTATGGTTTGTTCTACAGAAAATGAAAGCCTCCTTCTTGGATTCGGTCGAGTTCATGTTTTGCGCAACCTGCTAACGAGAACGCGTCGGGTGCCAAGCTTTCAATGAATCCATGCGCGATCTTAGAAAAGTGTTTTGTTTTTCAGATCATGGTTCACTTCCACCTCTTCAAATATGCTAGAAGTGCATGACAAAATAATGGCAAAGCAGGGGGGTGACAGAATTCAGCCATCTTGATAAAAATGATGTAGTGCCGCCCCAAAACCAATTCGGTCGGTCATTACACGCCCTTACTGGAGCCTTTTGGGAAAAATGCCGTATACAAAGGGTGATACCGCCGATGTGATAGTATTTCCGGTTTTCAGGGACCAGGCAAGAAAGCAAAAAATTTCGTTAAAAGCTCCAGTTCCCCAATTGACAGACCGAAACTATATAATAAAATTATTATATTCAGTCATATTAATTCAGGAATAGGGAGATAAAATGTCGAAGAAGAAGGCAGTTCAGTATTACAGCCAAAAATATAATTGCGCGCAATCGATCCTCAAGGCATTTGGCAACTCGGACGAATTGGTCAACGAATGCGCCAAATGTGGCGGCGGTCGAGCCAAAGATGGGTTGTGCGGTGCGCTCTATGCCGGTACCCTTCTGTTGGAAGATCCCCAGGAACAAGAGGAGCTTAAGGCCTACTTTGTCAAAAAGGCAACTTCGACCAAGTGCAGAGAAGTCCGAAAAGCCAAGGTTTTAACTTGCGGGAAGTGCGTCGAGCGGGTTGCCAAGTTTTTGGAGAAGAAAAGTGGAAAATAAAGAAGCGAACACCCAAGATCAAGCATCTATACTCAAAGCGGTTGCCCATCCGGTGCGGCTGGAAATTCTCAAGACACTTGCCAAAGGACCTGCCTGTGTCCACAAGGTAAACGAGCTGTTTGATGTGTCCCAGCCAAACCTCTCCCAACATCTGGCCTCTCTCAAAAAAGCCGGCTTGGTCGATTGTCGTGTCGATGGAACACGACGTTGCTATTTTCTTTGCCGCCCGACCTTGGTCCTC
>JASFHG010000163.1:0-7661 GCA_050123355.1 Planctomycetia bacterium | reverse complement strand
GTTCCGGCGGAGACCGGGTTCCAATATCGGGAGCCGCCCGCCGGTCAAGAGTTCATGATGGCCGACGAGTACGATCGATTGATCGAAGACCCGACTCGGTTTCTTTACGAGGTTTGGCTCCCTCGTGCGTCGACAATGGTTCAGCCAAACGGGGGGTCTGTTACGTATCGCCATGGCTTAGCGCTAACCCGGGGCGGGATGGCGATGCTACAGTACTTCAACTCGTTCCCAGTCCAAGCAGAGCGGCTGCGGAACGAGTTGGGGACCCCGTCGGCCATCGCCGGAATTCTGAAGGCACCGCTGGATATTATCGGGGATAAGCTGCGGGGTTATCTCGGGCTGGTCGACGATCTCTTCAACCAGCCGGCCAACATGTTTATCTGGCACATGCTGTTGAGTTTTTAGAGCCAGAGCCAGGGAGAAAAAAATCCCAAGTGCTCTTTGGAGAAGCGAAGTTTTCTATAAGTACATCCCAAGCCGATTCTCCGCGAAGCAGAGAGTCGGATCTGAACTTCAAAGCGAGATTTACAGATCGCTCAGGTTAGCCACATAGGTCCGGCAAAACGGGCAGATATGGAAGCCGGCGGAAATTTCACGATTGCACTTGGAGCAGATCTTTTTCGGCATGGCGCCGACGGTCGATTCGGAGGCCCCGTTTTTCAGAGGGTCGTCACCCAGTTGGAGCGAAGAATCAGACGGGCCGAGGATCGAACTGGAGGAGCCGAGCGCCGAGTCGGACGCCGGATCGAGGGCGATGCCGGAGGTGCTGGCCGAGCGTTGCGGAGGGGGCGAATGTGGCCCGAGGACGTCGATGATGTCGTCCTCCGAAATCTGACCGGCCGGTTGCGGTACCGGGACGCGGATCTTGGCTTGGCACATTGGGCAGAGGCCGACTTTTCCGGCAAACGAATCTTTGACCTTCAGTAGATGGCCGTTGGGGCACTTCACTTTGATTGACATAAGTACGTCCTTCTATGGATACCAGACGCCTTGTTGCGGTGCACTCGCGTCTTGAGATGAACGAGATGGTGAACCTCGCACGAGCGAACCGCCCGCGCAAGGGACGTTATGCCAATTCTTCTGTTCTTTTAGCGATGAGCCACTTCTCTGACACGAAAACGGCCAGTTTAACCGTCGGACATCGTCCGACGTGTTTCAAGTACTAGGTGTCGTTCAAGTGAAAAGGATCAGTTAATAGTTCTACCCATCAACCTAATTTTATCATACTCTCAATATGCAAATTTTACTACCCCTTTCAGCGTGAAATTTAGTCAAGAACGCCACAATTAGAAGCTATGTGCGTATGCATCTGTAGAGTTAGATGCCGATTATTCGACATGACGCTATAGAGGGGCTTTGCCAGTTTAGCCGTCGGACATCGTTCGACGTGTCTTGAAGCTGCAAAACGCGCCGAACGATGTTCGGCGGCTAAACTTACACCGAAATACTAATGAGACAAAGCCTAGACCGTCGCTTGGCCGTTTTGTGGCGTGTGCATGTTGACCGGCGGGGCGATCGGGGCGGCTGTGGGCGGGGTTTTGGCCCGGGCGACCGGCAGCTTGAGCGTGAAGGCGGTCCCTTTGCCGACGGCACTGTCGACGCGGATCCGGCCCTGATGGGCCTCGATAATGTCGCGACACATCGATAACCCGAGGCCGGTACCTCCCTTACCGCTTGCGTCGGGGCCTTTTTTCGTGGAAAAGAACGGATCGAAGATGTTCCGCAGCTTGTCGGCCGGGATGCCGGTCCCGTAGTCGCGGATTACCAGGTCGATCATTCCCTCTTCTTCGCTCTTTGCCAGTTTGATGACGATCTGGCCGCCGCTGGGCATGGCCTGGCGGGCGTTAATGAGAAGATTCAGAAGGACTTGTTGGATCTGGTTGCCGTTGACCAGTGCCTCGGGCACCCGATCGAACTGCTTGTCGATCGAGATGCGGTACTTGTTCATTTCGCGTTCCAGCAGGACGAGGCTCTCTTCGATCAGTTGGATCAGGTCGGTCGGTTCGCGGTCGGTACCCCGGTTTCGGGCAATGCCGAGCACACTGTTGGTGATCTTCGAGGCCCTGTTGCCGGCGGAGAGGATCTTCTCGAACGACTTTTCGCGAGTGGCCGCGTCGCGGTGGCGCAGGCCGAGTTTGGCGTAGTTGATGATCGTCATGAGGATGTTGTTGAACTCGTGCGTCGTCGTGCTGACAAGTTCCCCCAGAGCGGTCAGTTTTTGGGCATGGGCAAGCTGTTGTTGAAGGATTTCGACCTTTTGTTCCAGGGAGATTTCGTTTTCGGATGACATGTTTTGGCTTTGATTTTGCATCGATTCAAGTCCCCACACAAATAGGTTTGACGAAAGCCCAGGCCCGCCCGCAAAGTCTGCCCATCTTTTCTGATGGCGTTTATTTCCGCTGCCTTGCCGGGATGACGTGACTTAACTCTTTCTGAAATAACGATTTAGGTTCTCCTGGTTACTATCGTCCGCTGGGTGGGGGTGGCTTTAAGGGATGATCGAGGAGAGGAGGCAGATGGCAGAGAACGGAAAAGGTTTCTTGGCGACACGGCCCGTTTAGGGGGATTTCTTGGCGTTTCTGTTTTCGTAACTCGGTTTCAGAGCTTTCCTTGGTTGATTTTCCTTTTCTGTCCTCGGTAATTCTGTCCTCTGTCCTCTTTTACTGGGGTTGCAAAATGGCGTAAGTCGTCTAAAATTACGAGATTCGGGCTCTTTGGCGAGAAAGGGTTGCCAGAGGGGTGATGTCGATCTCCATGCTCGGCGATCGGTGAGCAAAAAAGAAAAGATATTCATTAAGGGAAAATTTACATGGCCAGTCCGTTTCATGTTTTTCGTAAGAACCAAAAGGCGATGATCGCTACCCTGGGGTTGTTGGCAATTGGCGCTTTTGTCTTTCTCACTCCGATTGCCATGTACTATAGCGGGCGTGGGCCGGAAGGTGGTCCTGAAAACAAGAATCCCGTTGTAGTGACGACGACCCAATATGGTGACCTGACGGCTCGCGACATCGTAAGCTTGCAACGTGAGCAGCAGGCCTTGTTGAACGTTTTCACCGATCTGATCGCGTCGAGTAGCGGGGAGATGGCTTCTTTCCGCATGCAATTGGCCAAGGTATTTTTCGGTGACACTTCGGAAGAGGCGGTGGTGAATGACTGGCTTTTGACCAAACGTGCCAAAGAGCTCGGCATGGAAGTGAGCGACGCGACCATCTTGGCTTTCGTCGAAAATATATGTGGCGATAAGATCAAAGCGGGGCTTTCCCGAGAGGTGTTGCCCAAATATGGGCTTTCGGAAGACATGTTCTTCGAGTTGCTCCGCCGAAAGCTGATGGGAAAGAAGATGCTCAACGATTCGTTTTGCCTTTCTTTCCTTCCGTCCAGGGGTGGCCTGTTCCATATCCCTTTCCTTCCCCTCAGAGACAATCCGATCTATTTCCAAGGCACCCCGGGCCAGCGATGGGATTATTTTCAGCGGTTGAAGCGTGAGGTCGAGCTTCAGGTCTCGCCGGTGAAGGTCGCCGATTATATCGACGAGGCTCCCGAGCCGACGGAAAAAGAGATCAAGGAATTTTTCGAGAAATACAAGAACCAGCCTTACATTCAGGGTTCGCCGGAGCCCGGTTTCCGTGTCCCGGAGATGGCAAACATCGAATACATCAAGGTTGAGCTCGATAAATTTACCGATCCCGATTCCGTGACGAAAGAAGAGGTCGAAGAGTACTATTACAAGAACCGGGAAAAGTTCCAGAAGTTTGAGTTGCCCGGTTTGTCCGAAGGTGCCAATCCGGAAGCAGGCGAGCAGCCTGAAAAGCCGGCGGAAAATAACGCGGAAAAGACCACCGAGCCTTCCGGGAAGGAAGACAAAAAGGAAAACAAAGACAATAAAGACGACAAAACGTCAGACGCGGCTCGTGCATCATCGTTCCGCCTCGTGTCGATGCAAACGGATGATAAAGCAACGGAAGAGGCCGACAAGGACAAGGATGCCAAAACCAAGCCCGAGGGTGATACGTCTCCGGCGGTTGGTGCGGGCGACAATCCTTCCGTATTGGGAGCCGGCATGAAAAACGAAGACGAACTTTTTAAGCCGCTCGAAGAAGTGGAGAATAAAATTCGGCATGATATTGCTCGCGATAAAGCAAGAGAACGGATGCGAAAGTCGCTTGAATTGGCCCGTGATAAGATCAAGGCCTACGAAGTGGACCGAGCTATTGATGGCGACATGCCGCCGTTCGATGTGAAGAAGCTGGCGGGCGAGAACGACAAGTGGAACTATGGCAAAACCGACCTGTTGTCGAAGATGGAGCTTTTCGAGACCGAGATCGGTAAATCGACACCCGATCGTGTTTATCAGTTGGTGGCCGCTATCGCGATCGATGGTCTGCACGATCATCACTTGAATTTCTCGGAAGACAAAGATAGGAAGAACGTGTACCTCTTCTGGAAGATCGAGCAGACCGAGAAAAAAGTTCCGAAGCTGGAGGATCCGGGAGTTCGAGAAAAGGTGATCGTGGCGTTCAAGGAGATAAAGGCCCGAGAGGCGGCGAAAGAGGAAGCCGAACGACTTGCCGAGGAAGCCAGAAAGAAAGGCGGTTCGTTGCGCAAGGCGTTGATCGGGTTGCCCGTCCAATCGACCGATTTCTTTACCTGGTTTGAGCAGCCCAGCTTGGTGAGTGCCACCGGTCAGCCTTCTATCCGAATGAAGACCGAGGTCAAAAACGTTGGGCCGGTCGATGGGGAATTCATGGAGACCGTCTACGAGTTGGACCTGAAAGAGATTGCCGTGACGACGAATTTCTCGAAGGATACGATCTATGTCACCCAACTCGTTGCTTCGACGCCGGATGAGGCGACGCTTTGGATCTTTTTCCGGGAAGAACCGTATCAGAACTACGCACGGATTTCGGGCTACGATTTCTATCAACTCGACCAGGCGTGGTTCAACAAGCTCAAAGAGGATGCCGGCCTGGAGTGGAAACGGGAGCCGGAGGTGCTTCAGAGGCGAGGGCGATAACGGACTCAAATACGCGTAAGATTATTAGCCCGTGTGGTTTATGGTAAGTGGCGAAACGGTGGTTTCCCCTTATTATAAACCACACGGGCTATTTTTATGGTCCGGCAGATTGACGTTGGATCTGGCATGGTTCTTTGCTAAAATCAGGGCCTGTTCTTCAACGAACCGCCCGTTTTCAACCCATCAACTCTCCACGGAGGGAGAACCATGATCCGTAAATATTGGCCTGTTACATTTGCCGTTATTCTCTCTCTTGTCGTGGGTGTTTCATACGGCCAACAGGCTCAGCCCCCTTATCGCACACCTTCCACCCCGCCACGGCCGGGTTATCGACAGCCGGCGAGTCAACCGCAGCCGGGTTATACGTCGCCTCGCACGAATCCGCCGGCCAACCAAGGGTTTCGAATGCCCACCCCGTTCAGTTCGCGACCCGTCCAGGGCGCTCCTCAAGTGCCGCAGGCCCCTTTCAAGATGACGCCCCAGGAGCAGGACTATGTGAATCGGGTTTTGGCCGCGTGGGAGAAGTACAGTGACAATATCAAAACGTTCGAGGCCGAGTTTACGCTTCGAACCTATGGCGACCCTTTTCAGAATACGCAAAGGGATCCCAAGACGGGCCAGCAGCAGCCGGTGCCGCGGTTGGGGACGTTGAAATATGAGAAGCCGGACAAGGGTTATTTCGAAGTCGCCGGAGATCGGCCGAAAAAGTGGATCTGTGACGGGACCTCGTTGTATGAGTATAGCTTCGTGAAAAAGGAGCTGGTTCAGCACGTCCTCCCGCCCGAGGAACGAGGGCAAGCGATCCTGAACGGTCCGCTTCCGTTCATCTTCGGTGCCAAGGCGGCGACGCTTAAGCAGCGATATTGGATCCGTGCCTTGCCGAGCCCGTCTCGCGATCAGATCTGGCTCCAGGCGTTTCCGAAGTACGGCATCGATGCGAGTAATTTCTGCCGTGCCGAAATGATTGTCAGTGCGAAGGACATGCACCCGATCGGGATCCAGATGCTTCAGCCCAACAGAAAGACCCAGGAGTCTTACGCCTTCAGTAACATCGTGGTGAACAAGAAAAAGTCCTTCGTCGACAACCTTGTTGGAAGGAATGGGCCTTTTTATCCTGAATTGCCGCGTGGTTGGACCAAGCTCGTGAAGCAGCCCGAGACGGCTCAATCGAACCCGATCCGGACGACAAAACGGTAACGGGCGTATGAATATACTGGTTCTGGTTCTCGATCGACTTCACGCAGGCTACTTAGGGGCGTACGGCAACGCCTGGGTCGAGACCCCTGCGCTGGATCGGCTGGCAGCCGAGTCGTTCGTTTTTGACCAGGCACTCTCTTTCTCGCCCGAGTTGGCTTCTTACTATCGGGCGGTTTGGCAAGGTCGCGATCCGCTGGATGCACAAGAAAAAGAAACTGCGGCGGGGGGCGGCCACTGCGTGAAGCCTCTTGTCGACCGCTTCGAAGCCTGTGGTTTAGAGACCAAGTTGCTCGCGGACGATCCGGCTATAGCCGCGCTCCCCACCGCTCTCGGGGATCATCAAGACGTTGCGGATGTCGAAAATGGCGATCTGTTGCCTCGCCTGTGTGGACATTTGTGTGAATCGGCCGACCAGACCCACCTTGCGACCTGCTTCACGCGTTTGATTTCTACCCTTACTACGCTCCGGAAACCGTTTGGGTTCTGGTGCCATTTATCGAGTTTGGGAAAAATTTGGGACGCCCCCCTGCCCTACCGAGCCCGGTATGCCGAAGAGGGTGACCCGGAGCCGAGCGAGTCGGACGAGCCGGTTGCGACGATCCTCCCGCCGGATTTCGACCCGGACGAGCTGCTCGTGACGACCTGGTCCTATGCGGCCAACGTGGCCGTGCTGGACGAGTGTATCGGGGCGCTGATGGAGTACCTCGACGAGTCGGGCCTGGCTCGCGAGACGGCGCTGGTCCTCACTTCGTCGCGAAGCTATCCGCTCGGCGAGCATCGTCGGGTGGGAGACGTGGAGCCGGCTTGCCATGAAGAGCTGGTCCATGTGCCGCTGTTGATCCGGATGCCCGACGGGACCGGGGCGGCCGGGCGGTCGAGTGGGCTGGTGACGCCGCTCGATTTGTTCGCGACCCTTTCGGAGCTGGCCGGGATGAATAGTGAGGAAAATCTGGTGGGCGAGAGCCTGTTGCCGATCGTTCGTCACGAAAAAGAGTCGACCGAGCGTGATCGGGTACTGCTCGGGCTGCCCGGTGGCGAGCTGGCGATTCGGACCACGTACTGGCACATGCGTCTGACCGACCCGCCCGAGTTGTACGTCAAGCCGGACGACCGCTGGGAGGCAAACAACGTGGCCGACCGCCTGCCGGAAGAGGTCGAGGCTCTTCGTGCGGTGGCCGAGAAGGATACCCCCCTCCCCGAGATTCTTTGCTACCGGCCCGAGTGATTCGCATAGCCGTTCATGAGTGTTGGCGTATTTGCCGTGTACACGTACGTTAGCCGCGTGAGCTTGCTCCGCGATTTGACGGTAGCTGTGATTCGAGGATGCATTTCCCTTACCGCATAGCGTGTGCAAAAACGTCACCGGCGTTGCCAATAGAACGGTTAAATCGCGGGGATGAACCCACGCGGCTAACGAGCCGTGTCACGATTGGTGCAGTGACTGGACGTG
>JASFHG010000162.1:0-7663 GCA_050123355.1 Planctomycetia bacterium | reverse complement strand
ACCATGCTTTGCTGTGGGTTTAGCGCGGTAGTGGGAATGGGCGTTCTTCTCTTCGCGTCCAATTGTTTCTTAGGCATTTTGCAAGACTCGGCCGCCGGGAACCGCATTATCGAATCGTGGCCGAACAAGGCGGGCGGCGGCTTCAATCTGGCGGGCATGTTCTACGTACTCGCCGCGTTGTTTTTCGGTGCCGTCATCGGGCTGGTAATCTCGATCCTGTTGCCGGACGTAAGCTGGGTGATCATCCAACTCCTTGTTATTTTTTGCACTTTCCCGTTCTTCCTGGTCAGTTGTCTGGAAAACGATTCGCTCATGTTTCCCGTCTCGACGATCACCGTTCGAAGCGTTTTCGCCCGTTTCTCTACATGGTTGGCTTTCTATATCGAAGCGGTCATCCTTGCCGGGATTGCTGTCGGTGCCACGGCCTTGATCGTTCATTTCGCAGGCCTCCAATTAAAGGCCCTCAGTTTCGCATGTGCGATCATACTCGGCCCGCTGTTCACCGTTCTCCTTTTCATCTATTTCCGACTCCTGGGACGCCTTGTCTGGGTCTGCGACGAGTGGCTCCGTTCACTCGAACCGGAAGATGAGGAAGAAGAGGACGAGGAAGCGGGAGAAGAGTAGAATATCGAATATCGAACAAGGAATGTCGAATTTCGAAGTAGGGTGCTACCGCACCGGGAAAAATCTTGCGTTACACACGCCCAAAAAATTGGTGCGGCAGCACCTCACTTCTGCCTTCGACATTCCTTGTTCGACATTCGATATTCTAATCATCCATCTCGTCGATTTGGGGCAGGTCGCTCGGATCGTCCAGGCCGAACAGTTCGAGAAAGCGATCGGTAGTCCGATAGATGGTTTTACGTGTTTTTGTGCCGGTACGTTCCACGCAAAGCAAGCGGCGCCGGACCAGTTGCGTCAGCAGGTGGCTGCTCGGTTTGTCGCGGAGCTTGTTCACTTCGTCGGCCGTGATCGGCTGCTTATAAGCGACCAGAGCCAAGACGTCGATCGCCGCTTGAGAAAGTCTCGCTTCACGCACACGGCCATAAAACTTGTTGCGGACCGGATAGAACGCCTCGCGAAGGACCATCCGAAAGCCGCCCCCGGTCGACACGATCTCGTAAGGACAGTTGTTCTCGCGATAATCGCGGTTGAGGTCATCGACCATCGCCGCGACCTCGTCCGGTTCGACCCCTCGCATCAGCGCGGCGGCCCGGGCGGGCTCGAGCGGCCGGCTCTCCTGATCATCGACAAAGAGCATCGCTTCGAGAATCGAGTGCGGCGAAACTCGCAAGGTCTCCTCTTCTTGCGATGAATCTTCTTCGCCAAATTCCTCGTCCGCCTCGTCCGATGCCAGATCTTCTTCAGTCGCCGCTTCCCCTGAAACCGAATCTTCGAGAAACGCCCGATCGGCGTCGAGATCCGCTTCGTCCTCCTGCGAATCGAGTACCTCACGATCCTCCTCCGCAGGCACGTCTCCCTTCTTGCGAGAGAGCGCTTTGGCAAAAGCCTGAGAGAGCCTTTCAAACGAAAGGATCTGCGGCTCGTCATCCGGCTCGTGATGAGGAATATTTTCGGACATCCTGGATTGGTATTCCTGTAAGAAGCGTGTCGGCTGCCAGCTCCACTTTCCGTCGAGCTTCCGGCAGCAGTGAACAAAACGGACCTTGCGGCAACGGTTCGAGGCCCGCCCGATGCATCACCTGATTCATCCGCACCCAAAGCCGATCGTCGTCGGCATAATCGGAGAGGAATCGAACTTGCGGAATCGTCTCGATCATCGCGGCCAGCCGATCGGTTTGCCGGGCCGCCATCCGATTGACCGCGTCTTCCATTTTTTGAGCATCGATCAACTGAAACGCTGCATAATATCGATCCAGCCGCTCGGGCATGCGAGCGATCAACGTCGCATCGAGCAACACTTCGAGCAACAGGTGGCCCAAAAAACGGGGCCGGATGCTCGTCGTTTCATTCAAACGGTCGCGGAGTGCGATCGTCAAATCGAGCGAAAGTCGCGCAAATATCTCCGTACCATGGAAACGGGCGTCATCGGCCAGATGCTGTGCTACCCCGCGTGCCGTCGACGCGACGATCGGGTCCGGATCGTCCCAATAAGGCTCCAACTGACGCTGCCGCAAACGGACCGACCGGTCGACCACCGTCAACATGTCGGGGATCCCGGTCGCCACGGCCAAATACGGATCGTCGCCGCCGGCAGCCTGCGAATCGGCCAGAAACGTATAGGCGTGTGCGAAGTAGTTCATGGATAGGGATCCATCAATTCGAGGCGGCAAAGCGCTCGGCATATTCCAACGTCCAGTTGTCGATCATCTCTTCAAACGAGTGGAGATCGACTTCATCGATACGCTGGAAATGGGAGCGGCTGAAAATTTCCTTGTTGCGGATCGTGCCCTTCCCGGCAAGATCCAATACGAAATATTTGGAGACCGGCCGGATCACAAGCTCCAAGCGGCTATAATAATTGCGTCGTTTTCGCCTCTCCTCGAAACCGATATCGTCACGGCTGATCGCGCCTCCCCAGCCCTTCTCGCCGACGATCGTCTCGTATTGGAAGCCGGGAAAATGGTTCAGCAACGCTCGCAAACAACTTTCGATCTGTTCGGAAAGCTGCAAACGATACTCACTATGGAGCCGCTTGAGTTCCTGCTCGTTGAGCCGCTTCTGGGCCTCGGCCTTGGATCGGCGATCGCTTATATGTTCGCCACGTTCAATTGCTTTGGAAAGTCGGTCTTGAAATTTCATGGTTGAACGTCGGAAATCTACTTTCGTGTCCAGAACCTATCCAAAAACAAAGTTAGCCCGGCCGCCTGCGGCCGGAAATGCTTCGAATTCCCGTCGCAGGCGACGGGGCTAACAAGCCAATAACTCGCTTATCCGTGTTGTGGGATAAATTCTACTATCTATCATAAACAAATTTAGCGGCCAAACGAGTCCGACGTATTGAAATAGGTCGAAACCGCTGGACCGCTAAATTGTACTCGTATAAATATGATTAAACAACCCTAAGATTCGTCGGTCGGCTCTTGGTCGCCGGCCGGCTCGGCCGGCGGTGTCTCCGCGGGCTTGGCCTCGACCGGCTTTTCGTCGACCGGCTTTTCAGCGGCGACTTTCACTTCAGCCGGTTTTTCGTCAGCGACTTTCGCATCAGCCTGCTTTTCATCGGCCGGCTTCGGCTCGGCTTCCGCCTTGGGTTTCTTCGTGTTTTTCTTCTTTTTCTTTTTCGCGTCGGACTTTGAGTCTTCAACCGGCACGTTGTAGAACTGAGCCAAGTCGCCAAAGGATCGCATCGGAGCGTTGCCTTCCTTCTGCTCCTCGGAAAGTGGTTTCACCTCTTTCGGCTGCGCCTTTTTCTCGTAGGGACCTCGATGGGCAGGCCGCTGTCCTCCTCGCCCGCCACGCGGACCGCCGCCACCGCGACGTCCACCGCCGCCTCCTCGGCCACCCTCTCTTCGCGGACCGCCTTGTCGACCACCGTCCCGAGAACCTCTCTCGCGACGACCACCTTCCGACGATTGATCACGACGACCTTGACCTTGACCCTCGCCATGTTTTTCACCACCGCCGGAACGCTTTCCTCGCGGACGTTGTTCGCCGTCCGCCGGTTTTTTGTGACCATGGCCATGTCCGCGTCCATGATGTGGATGACGTTCTTCGGGCGGTGTTCCGGGCGGGATCATCGTCAACGAAACGCGACGCCGATCCTGATCCACTTCGACTACCCACACTTTGACGATATCGCCTACGGCCACGACGTCGTGGGGGTCGCGGATGAATCGGTTGGCAAGCTGGCTCACGTGGACCAGTCCGCTGTCGTGCATCCCGATGTCGACAAAGACCCCGAAATCGACGACGTTCAAAACGGTCCCGGTCAGTTCCATCTCTTTTTCGAGATCCTCGATCTTGACCACGCCACGCTTGAAAACCGGAGCCGGCAGATCCTCGCGCGGGTCGCGGCCCGGGCGGATAAGCTGATTCAAGATGTCGCGAAGGGTCAACTCGCCCACCTCAAGCTCGGCAGCAAGGGCCGCCGTGTCGAGCTCTTTGATCTGCTCGGCAAGCTGAGCGATTTTCTCTTTACTCGAAAGATCGTCGACCGAAAGGGACAGTTTTTCAAGCACCTTCGTCGCGATCGGATAGCTTTCCGGGTGGATCCACGTCGCATCCAGCGAATTCACGCCACCGGCAATCTTCAAGAACCCGGCCGCTTGGACAAAAGTCGCCTCGCCCACCCCGGGGACTTCGGAAAGTTGGCTCCGATCGCGGAACGGCCCGTTCTGATGACGAAATTCGTACACCCGACGCGCGGTCAGTTGGTTCATGCCCGAAACATATCGCAGCAAAGCCGGACTGGCCGTGTTCACGTTCACACCGACATAGTTCACACACGATTCGACCACCTCGTCCAGCGACGAACGGAGGTGTTTTGCACGAACGTCATGCTGATAGAGGCCGACACCGATATTGGCCGGATCGATCTTCACCAACTCGCTCAAAGGATCCTGGAGTCGACGCCCGATCGAAACGGCGCCACGAACCGTCGCGTCATATTCGGGAAATTCCTCTCGCCCGATCTGGCTCGTCGAGTAAACACTCGCGCCCGCCTCGTTGACGATCACATAGGCCGTCTCGCGGCCGGCCAGTTCGTTTTCGATCATCGCGGCAAAGAAATCTTCCGTCTCGCGACAGGCCGTGCCGTTTCCGATCGCAATCACGGTCAGCTTGAAGCGATCGATCAGGTCGGTGACCACCCCCTTCGCTTTATCGCTTTTGGCCGACTTCCCCACCAGATAGATCACGTCGTGGCCCAACACGTTTCCGAATTGGTCCAACGCGACGAGCTTGCATCCGCTCCGATAGCCCGGATCGACCGCCAAAACACGGTTGTCCCGGATCGACGGCTGGAGCAGCAGGCTTCGCAAGTTTCTCGCAAACACCTTGACCGCATGCATCTCGGCCTTCTCGGTCAACTCGCGTCGTGTTTCACGCTCCAAGGCAGGCATGATCAGGCGGGCAATCGCATCCCGAGCACAGCCTTTGAGATACTCGGCGTGGATGTGGCCCTCCGGCACCAGCGCCTCGAAAGCAGCCGTCTCGACCGCTTCGTTATCGATCACGAGCCGGACCTTGATGACCTTGCTTTTTTCGCCCCGATTGAGTGCCAGGACACGGTGCGGCGGGATCTTGCGGATATCTTCGTCGTACTCGAAATAATCGGCAAAGGCCTTGAGCCGTTTTTCGAGCGTTTTTTGTTTTCGGAGCTGGGTTTTGGAAACCTGTTTCTTCTGCGATTGGACCTTTTCCGACTTCGGCTTCGCTTCGGCCGCCTCCGGTGAGGGTTTTTCTTCTTGGACCGCCTCTTTCACATCGGTCTCGGTCGCCTCGGCACCTTCCGACGGTTTGTCTTCCGGCGATGCTTCTTCGGCCGGAGCGGTCACTTCCGCCGGCATACCCTCGGCAGCAATCGGCTCCTCGGCCGACTCCTTCTCTTCTTCTTTCTTTTCCTCTTCGGCAACCGCCGTTTCCTCTTCCTCGGGAACTTCGTCAGCAGGCGTTTCCGCAACGGGCGTCTCTTCCGTTTCGACGGGCACCGCTTCAACGGCAACGGGTTCTTCTTCCGGTGTTTCGCCCTCGGTCGTCGCTTCCGTCGCCGCAGGAGTTTCTTCCTCGGCTTTTTCTTCCTTGGGAGACTCCTCCGTCTTCTTCGCGGCCAAAGCCTGCTTCGCCTCATCGGCATAAGCACGACTTTCCAGCTTGCCGGACCGTTGGATCATGTCACGCAGCTTGTGGCGGAGATCGAGATCCTCGCTAAAGCGTTCCGCGATGATGTGTCCCGCTCCGAGCAGCGCGTCGGCGACCGACTCCACCTTTTTCTCTTCGTCGACAAAATCGGCGGCCCGTTTTTCGAGATCGGTACACGTTTCCGCCGCCGAGAGAATTTCCTCGGCCAACAGATCGAGCCCCTTTTCGCGTGCCGCGGTCGCAAGCGTTTGCTTCTTCGGCTTAAACGGCAGATAAAGATCTTCCAATCGACGCGTGGTGGTCGCCACGTTGATCTTCTTGGCAAGCTCTTCGGTCAGCTTTCCTTGCGATTCGATCGAGCGAAGAATCGTCTGTTTTCGTTCGGCAAGCTGACGCATCCGCACCAACTCCGATTGAATACTGCGAATCTGCTCCTCGTCGAGTCCGCCTGTTTGGTCCTTACGATAACGAGTGATGAAGGGGACCGTATTACCTTCGTCCAGAAGTTCAACTGTTGCTTGGACCTGTTTGATATTGAGGCCAACTGCGCGAGCCACATGTTGAAGATTGATTTTTGCCGTGTCCGTCATGAAAAGGTTCGTGTTTTGAGAGGAAAAATTATTGTTCGACAAAAATTGCTCTTTGCCGAACGCGCGCGTCCACGATTAGAAAAAGAGGAACTCGAAACACTTTGTTACCCCAATGACATAATCACGTAACGCACATTACATTACCAACAGCCCGACATCCTGGTCGAGCCGTGCTTCCGTGAGCTGCAAAAAAAACCTTCTCGGTAAACCCGCGAAAATCTCGCTTTTTCACCAAATAGCGCGCAGCACTAACCGGAAGCCTATCATCTAAGGACTGTATAGTATCCACGCACCAATGTCAAGGATTGCAAACGGTATAGAAGCATGGTTTTTTGATGCCTGTTAAAATTAAGAGCCAGAAAAGAGACCTCTTTCTTCAAAATATCACGCCCCATCGACAACTCTCCCCTTCCCTCATTGCGTAAACATCAAATATTCCTAACTCGCGACAATTTTACCTAATCGGAATAATCGCTAGCATCCGATCTAAAGAAGTGGTCCCGGCTTGGAACTGCTTTGGACGAGCAAAACCGATCTCCAATAAAAATCGCATCCACCACGGGCCAACCAGCACCCCCCCACCGGAAAATGCCTGAGAAATGTTATTTTTTAGGACAACAAAGCCATAAAGGAGTTGGCCATGAACACACCACAGCTTCGCATCTATCACGATCCCGAAGGCCAAACCGGAGCTGCCGTTTTGGATCAAGAGAAACCAAAACGCGAGATGATCTCTCTTCGATTGGGAGAAATACTACCTCTATTGGGGGAAGCCGTTCTGTCCGAGCGAACCTGGCTCGATGATTTCGCGGATGACGAAATCACCGTGCCCAACGATCTCTATGAAGTCATCCTCGCCTATCGACTCTGCCGCCGCCCGACCGCATAACGCACTACCCGAAGCAGTCGCCTACTTCGATCGGATAGCCTCGCAGAAAAGCATCGACCGGCATCTCGCGTTTTCCGGCCGGTTGAACCATGGTGAGGCGTACGGCACCGCTTCCGGTGGCAATTACCAATTGATCACGATCCGCGATCAAAACCATGCCCGGCACGATAGGCTCGAAATCCAAGTGGTGCCTTTCCACCGACTCGTCCACGACCTCGACCGGCCCGACGATAATTCGCAGCCCGGCCCCATCCGGCTTTCGCCAGTGCGTATAGGTTTTGGGCCAAGGAACCATGGCTCGCACGTGGTTTTTGATCTGCAACGACGTCCGATTCCAATCGATCTGGCCATCGGTCTTTTTCAGTTTCGGGGCACGGGACGCCAGGGACGCGTCTTGCGGTAGTGCCTGGATACGGCCGGCTTC
>JASFHG010000161.1:0-7753 GCA_050123355.1 Planctomycetia bacterium | reverse complement strand
CTCGAAGAAACCATTATTTGCTATCATTCACCCAACGAACGCCGGAATGCTGAATACTGGCTTTCCTCCTGGAAGGAAGGATACTATGGAGACTATTGGGGACGAGCACAACATTTTTTGTTGCCGTCACTTTGCGCCGAGAGACGCCGTATTGAAACTATAGGTCTAATTGGAGTACTTGAGCGAAAGTTCGCAGAATACCCGAAGGAAAGATTCGTTCGTGGTCCACAACACGGAGCTGGATTTGTGGGGTCCACACTTCCATCAAAATCACTGGAACGTCTTTCGGATCGTTCTTGGCTGAAGCTTGTGCATAATAAAAATACTCCCAAAGACCGTGCCTCATGGCGTTGGAAGGGAGAACACTATGAAGAGTCTACTATTAGACAATTTTCCGGAGACCTACAACGGATTGCAAAACGATTTCCTGAGCGATTTGGTCGGCTGGCAATGCAATTCGCAGATGATGTACATCCAAGTTACAAAGCTGCTATTTTGGAAGGACTTAAGCAAACGGAACCCAAAGAAGTGCCAGATGATGAAAAACCCAACTGGGAACCAGCACCTGTCACAATTATTGAGCAGGTACTGGATAAGTTTGACGATACATCTCATAAAACGTACGCATTGAATTTCTGTCGGTTATTGCGTGATCGGGCAGAAGAACGATGGTCAGACGAGGCTTTGGAACAACTAATAGGATACGCATGCGGTCACCCTGACCCAAAGGAAAATAGGCTTTGTATTGGAAATCCAGATGGCGATTTTAATGCAGAAAATGCAACTATCGGAAATCTTGAAACCAATTCGCTGAACGGTGTGCGAAGTGTTGCTGCCCTGGCCATCGGTGAGCTTTTATGGAATCACCCTGACCTCTTCGAACGATTTAAACCTACGATTATACATCTTTGCAAAGATTCACACCCAGCTGTAAGGATTGCCACAGTTAGAGCATGCCTTCCAATTCTGAATTTGGATAAAGATTTTGCTATCGATTGTTTCTGTGAAGCAAGTAATAGTGACCTTAGAGTAGCTGCTTCAAACGCAGGAATACATTTTTTTAATTGTGGAATAAAAAGCCACAAGGAAAAACTTGAGCCTTTAATTATTAAAATGTTAAAGGCGTCACAAGCTGATGTAGTTAAGCAAGGGGCGTCGGAGGTAGCGGCAAGATGGCTTTTTCATGAATACTTTGCCGAAGAATTGAAGCTTTGCCTGGAAGGTAGTGTATCACAACGAAAAGGAGTGGCTGAAGTCGCAACTCATTTTGTAGCCAAGAAGGAACATTTTGAGAAGTGTAAAGCAATTATCGAAGTCATCATGGATGATCCTGAGGAGGAAGTGCGGAAGCCCTTATTCACAATGGTTCGTGAAGCAGATATATTGGGATTTCCTGAAGGTGTTAGCCTAATACAGTCCTTTATTGAGTCAAAAGCATTTCGCGACCATTTTGATACACTTGTATCTTGCTGTTTAGGTAATTATTCCGGTAGTCTACTGCCGTTTGCCGAAGTTCTTTTTTCTATCTGCGAGCAGGTAGTTGGGCCAATCCACGAGGCAAATCATTATTCGTACTGGAGCATGCCTGAGTTCCTACCATTATTGATGAGGCTATATGAACAGGCTGAGGAAAGCAGGGAAACTCGAATTGTAAACCGATGTCTCGATGCGTTAGATAAATTGTTTGAAAAACGCGTTGGTGTTGTCCATGAAATTGCTAAAACAATAGGTTAACGAAACAAAATCTTAGCAGAGATAATGTTGCGACGGTGTGTTTTGTGACCCTATTCACGACTGTTTTCGAACAAAATCTACTTTCTTTAGGGGGAGGTTTCAATGTTTGACTTTTGTTGGTAATCTAAACTGTGAGAGGCTTGGTCATTTGAGCCCAGCCGTCGGCTTGCGGTGGAACGAATTTTAGGAGTAAACCATGAACCGAATTTTATTCTGCATGACTCGAAACGCCTTTGTGGTGGGGGCTTTCATGATTGCAATTTTTTATTGGGGAGGTTTGTGTACGACGGTTAGAGGTGAGCAGCCTGAAGAGCAACCGGTTTCGGTCGGTACTGACGGTGATGCGGACCATGCTTCGCTACGGGCACTTGTGCCGATGTACGAACAGGCAATCCATGAAAGCAAATTGGAAGCATTTAAGCCGTATCTCGATCCGGAGTTTAGTGGTGTGATGGTGACAGGCGAAGAGGTTAAAGGTTTCCAGGGCCTGGTCGATTACTGGGAAGAGATTCAGGCGTTGATCGGCGAGGGAGGGACCTATCGCACGAAAGTAAACGTGGCCGGGCCAGCCATCTTGTCGGGCGATATGGCCATTGCCCATGGAACTACCAACGATGAGGTCGTAACCGGAAGTGGGAAAAAGTTCGAGTTTACGTCGCAGTGGACGGCTGTCTGTCGGAAACGTGACGGAGAGTGGAAAGTACTTCGTCTTCAAGGAACGATGGACCCTATACAAAACCAGTTTGTTCTGGCAGCGGTCCAATCGGCGTCGGTTTTTTTCGGTGTGATTGGGCTTGTTGTGGGATTGATTATTGGTGTGCTGGTCTGTCTGGTGGTTCGGCGATGTCGAGGAAACGGCCGTAAAACACCGCAGTCCAGTTAAGGTCCTTTTGCAGCACGCTCGGCTTGATGACGCCAAGTTTTTTGCCGGTGGCGGCCAAATGAACAAGACATTTCTCCGTAGGAGATGCTTCCGTCTCGTCATCAAGTACGTAGATACGCAATGGAAGGAGCTGTCCAAGTCGACGGCAATAGTCGTAATGAAAATTTTGCCTCAAGTCTGCTTCCACCTGGGCAGCCATTTCTTGTAATTGAGAATCATCGCCCTGCTTGCCGGGCTCGACTTGTACGAAAAGCACATAACCGGTGCTTTCGGATGCGGTGCCTTCGGACGTGGAACGTTCGGGAGCAAGCATCGAGAATCGCAGTGGACAACCATATTTTTCGCCGACCTCGTCCAAAATGCGTTGGACATGGGCGGTATTGAGCTTTTCGCCTGCCACGTCAGAAATGTTATCTTCTTTTGAAACAAAACGCAACAACGGTACACCGCCACGGTAACCAGTCACATGAATGATGTCGTATAAACGATAACGGTACAGTCCACCACTTGTGGTTATGATTACTGAATAATAGGATCCAACTTCAAGCTGGTGTGTCAGTAGCACGGACTCGGTTGGTGAATCGGCCTCCTTGTCCTTGGGTTCGTTCCTCACTTGGTGAGGATCACACGGAAGAAACTCGAAGAAGTGTGAGCGAATGGCCAAAGGTCCACCTTCGTGGCCAAGTAACGGAAACGATATGATCCCTTCGGTTGCCAGCAAGCCCTTGGGCTGAATCTCGACGCCGGGGAACAACGTTTTCAATTCCGGCAAACAAAATACGGCGTCGCCGTCGCACCAGCAACTCAACAGTCGGAGCCGTGGCCAAATCGCCGTGCCAAGACCGTCAAGTCGTTGTACACGATCCGATGAAATGTTGAGCATGTGAAACACAGCGGCCAACTTGGCCGCTCGGCGGCGGTCAGTTTGTAATCGATCGGTGAGTTTTTTGTGAAGTGCGGCATCAATCTGTCCTGGTGGCGTGATTGTTCCATGGCTCAAATCCTTGAGTAACGAGTCGGCCCATTCCGGAATTTGTTGTAACAGAAGCGACAACAAAGAAGGGTTCCATACCGAGATGAGCCTTAGATCCTTTGCCGCGAGCATAAACAGCAGGGTGACGTATTGAAAGGCCGGCATCGATTCGATTTGGGCCACCTCGTCGGGCACAACCAGCAATCGTTTTAATAGCCATTGTTCCAAGGCACCAAAGTATCGGCTATCCTCATCGAATCCTATGGGAGTTTCGTCGGTATTTTGAGTGGTCCGCTTTCCCGCCGGAGTGATTGCCCAATAAGCCGGCCCGAACCATAGTGACGGTCGGTGCAGAAACAGATCGGCCAGCCATGGTTTGACGCCTTGCATGAATTCATTGCGAAGGCGTTTGGTATAGGGAATGTATTTCGAAGCAGCCGTCGATCCGCTCGAAGGTTGAAGGAGCTCTACACGCTCGGACGTCAAAACGTTTTGTTTGCCAGCGGCAATCGACTCGGTGTATTTTTCGTAGTTCGAATAATCGCCGATCGGCACCTGACGCTGATAATCGGACACAGATACAATGTCGCGGAAGTGGTTTTTACGGCCGAACTCGGTTTCTGCTGTACGGTGGACCAGATCCATCAACAGCCGCTCTTGGACCTTGGCTACGCTTGCACGGTTGCGAACGGCTCGGCCAAAGGCGATGCGGCTTCTTAAGCAAGAAGTCGCCAGAAGCGTGTTTGCCATGATAACTGAAAGCTTTTCTAGCATGCTTACAGCTCCATGACGGTTGTGCCGTGGCGTTGGATGATCGCGTGTGCTCGCGGTTTGAGATTCTCTCGCGAGAGCGGTGCGATGCAGACCAATTCATCACCGTCGATGTGGCCGGGGTTGCGGTGCGCGAAAAAGCGGATATGGGGATTTTTTTCTCGCCATGGATCGATGTCCGCAACACCCGGACGAAGGCGAACACGATTTTCCATCGGTCGAACGACACCGGCCTGTGGGTCAAACGTCTCAGGAAATCTCGTGGTCGCCAGGGAGTTCAAAATGGTCTGTTCATGCAGAGGCGTTTCAACATTGTAGTGCGGAAAAAACTCATGGAAAAAGACCGGCAGGAAGCGATAGGTTTTGTAGCCCATGCAAATGAGGAACCAATATAAAGGCTCGTCCCCATAGCGGTCGAGCATCTGCAGGACAAACCGTCCCCACAGGCGAACCAGCTCGGTTTGGCCCCAATATTCCGGATCGACAATCGTGTCGCCCGAGAAAATGGCCCGGACAAGACGCCCTTCTACTTCGGCCGTGGAAAGCATTTGCGTCGAGAAGCCGACGATGCGTCCCGATCCGTTGGTCAGCAAGATCACCCAATCTTTTTCTTCCAGATCTCGGAGGAAGGTCGATCGATCTAGTCCCTCGAACGACGCCAACATCAACTCGAACATCTCTGTACGATGCGAGTCCGTCAGGCTTTTGATCGACAGCAAAGATCCCTCAACGTGCACGACGTGCTCCTTTTTCTACAGTGTTGCCAGTTCGAGATACGGCGGGACACGTTGATCGATCGTCGACATGCCATCGGGCCAATCCCCCCAATCGACGACGTACATTTTGGCCGGGTAAGCAAAGCTCCGATATTCTTGCGTTATCGCAAGAAACGGATCACGCTCGTGGAGCCCGACGAGAAAATAGGAGTATCCGCCATGACCCACTGTCCAGTTGTACACCGCTCGAAGTAAAACACGATACACGTCCGTATTGTCGTCGTCGACCGCGATGTGGCTTGCGAAAAAACTGTTCAACCGCGAACCTTGTGGCGGTAGCGGCGTAGAACCGCACAGCTTGGCGGCCAGATTGTACCATGGTCGAAGCAGCCTGACTTTGCCTCGGTAGGCGGTGACGTAGCTTTGCTTGAAACTGCTTTGATCCCATGCGCCGATCACGCCGACGACTTTGCCAGATTCACGAGCGACAAAAAAATTCTCGATGTTGAAGCCGCGCAGATACGGTCTGTCGGAGCAAAAATCTTCGGACGACCAAGCCGGGTAGAATTGTTTTCGTGAGCCGTTGCGACGGAGGCAATCGACGATTTCATCGAGTTGATCTCTCGATCCGCGGCAGACGCTCAATGACGTTTCCTGTCCGGCAAGTTCCTTTTTCTTTCGGCCTGGGCAAATGGCGAGTGTGATATATTGTCCCCAGTAAGCATACCGTGGCAATCCGGCCCGGCCGCTGGTGAGCAGACGTTCCGCATGGCCGTTACCATCGATAATCGTAGTCACGTAAGCATCGGCAGGGCGTGCTTCGTGCAGCTGGCGAAATTTTTGGTAACCTCTTGCAAGCAGTGTTCGGTTTTGCACGTCTTGCCGCAACCGCAGCCCGCCGATATAGCCCAATTCTGCAACCTGCCCGTTGACAAAGGCCGGCTTGATGGATCGGGTTGCCACGCCGACGGGTTTTCCGTCGTTTTGATCTCGTGCTACGATCACCTGACTCGAATGGCCGAGTACATCCACTCCATAAAAGAACGACGGCTCACGGCGCAAGGTAATTTCATACTCCTTTCCCATCGGGACGGCCATCATCGTCCGAAGTTCCGCATCGTCGGTCGGCATCGCCATTTCAATGGTGAAGCTGGCCATGATATGCCTCTTGTTTACGATGCGTGAAGGGGATAATGCGAGGAACCTCTGCGACATGGTTGTTTAGCTTAGGCAGGTCGGCGGACGCATCATCTTCAAAACCATCGCCCAGCGGCAGCCCTTGTCGTTTTCTCATCTCTCGACCAGAGAAAAGATTCAACCAGAAATAGTCGGCCGAATCGAGCAGCCCTCGGCAGTTACTTTTTAGATCACAAGCGCGACGTAACGTGGAGCCGAACCGATAGAATTTTTTTCGGGCTTCAAAACAACGTGTCGAAAGTTCGCCGGCCGACATCGTGCGAGGTTGAAAGGCCACGTCGCCAAAGCGATAGTTCTCGTCGAGCCACCACGGATCGCTCAGCAGGCGATTTTCCGCCTTCAGCCGATCATAAAGCGGCGTACCGGGGAACGGCACCAAGTGATTGAACGCCGCCATGTAGAATTTATGATGGATCGCAAAGTCCAGGGTACGCTCGAAGGCGTCCGCATCGTCGGTGTCGTAGCCGAACACGAATGTGGCATAGATGGCAAGCCCTGCATCGCGAATTCGCTGGATCGACGTATCGAAATCACGAACGGCGTTGTTCCAACTCTTTCCCATCCGTGACAACGTTGCCTTCGAGAGCGATTCGAAGCCGATGAGAATGCCACGGCAACCACCTCGTCGCATCAGACGGAGCAGTTCGGGATCGTCGGCCATGGTGATGCTGCCCTGGCTCAACCATCGAATCTTGGTCGAATCGAGTGCGGCAAACAAGCGTTTTGCTCGGGCCATGTCGGCCACGATATTATCGTCGACGAAAAAAACGGTACGGTTGGCGGACGCCTCGACCTCGGCGACCACGTCGTCCACTTGCCTGGCGACTGCCGTGTGGTTGAAAAATTGGGATACGGAGCAAAATTCACAAGAGAACGGACAGCCTCGGCCCGTTTCGATCAGGGTAACAGGCATGTACTTCTTACCGGCGAAGATCTCTCGGCGAGGTCGAGCTCGGAAAGTCTCCGAACACGAACGATGACCGCCACATTGGCGATATCGTTTTTGCAGTTGATCATTTTGAGCGTCTTCGATCACTTGCGGCCAAACGGCTTCGCCCTCGCCTTCGACAATCGCATCACAAAAGTTCATCGCCTCATGCGGAACCAGCGTAGGATGATATCCTCCCAAAACCACCGGCACGACTCGGGCGCGATATTGGGCAGCGATGGCATAGGAACGTCGGGCAGTGTAGGTCTCGACATTGATTCCGACCAGATCGGTCGGCTCGTCATACGGAATGGCTTCCAGCCGATCATCGTAGAAGCAGACCTCGACCTCGGGAGGCGTTGCCGCAGCCAATACGGCCAAGGGCAACGGCTCCATCTTCCAGGAGTTGACATATTTTTCGCCCAGCTTTCTTCCCACGCCGGGCATGATCAGGGTAATTTTCATAAGTGGCTCAGATCCTGCATGTCCATCATGGCGTTTCGGTCGAAGCGAGGCAGCTTCGCGGCATAGTACTTGTATCCGATGTTCGC
>JASFHG010000160.1:0-7770 GCA_050123355.1 Planctomycetia bacterium | reverse complement strand
TGCGGGATATGACGCAACTTTAATGGTTAGGCAAGGTGGCTGTAATGCGACAGCCATGACGGCTATTTGGATTGGTTTTCTCTACACCTATCGGATGGTCGAAAAAAGAGAATGGTGGATCGCATAGTGAGAGTATACGTCGAGAAGTCCTTGCGGTCTTCAAGAGCTTTCGTTAGAGGAAGTGGTTCATTTGTTGAATGTAAAAATTTCATAAGGATGTTCGTTATGTCAATTCTCGGAAGCAAAAGTATATTAGGGCTATTCATCTTTACCCTTGTCTCTTTCTGTGTGTTTTCACAGGCATTGGCTATTCAGAACCCTAATGACACCTACGATGTCGGACCTGATCCGATTGCCAACTCTTTATCCGCCCAGGACCAAGCCGGACAAGAAGATTCGGCAAATGATCTTATCGATCTGGAGTTGGACCAGCTTGCCAACACGGAAGTGATGGTGCCGGCGATGCAGGTCGAGATCGAGACGGTTTCCCGAACCACACAGACCTTGGCTCGTACACCTTCGGCCGTTTATGTGGTTACCAATGAAATGATTCGTCGTAGCGGAGCCCGTAATGTTCCCGAGATCCTTCGCACGGTGCCCGGCGTAAATGTGGCGCGAATTAATGCGAGTGGTTGGGCCATTTCGATTCGCGGTTTCAATTCTCGTTTTGCCAAATATCTTTTGGTGCAGGTAGACGGTGTGGCTATTTATAGCCCGACGCATAGTGGTGTGTTTTGGGAACGTGAGTACGTGATGCTCGAAGACGTCGAGCGGATCGAGGTCATCCGTGGCCCGGGTGCTGCGGTGTGGGGTGTCAACGCCGTCAATGGCGTAATTAACATCGTTACTAAATCTTCCAAGAACACCAAGGGTTGGTACGCGGATGGTGGCGGAGGTAACGAACATTTGCAGTTTGGTGATTTTCGTGTCGGCGGCCAAAGAGGCAATGTTCATTGGCGGATGTTTGCGACGACGATGAAGGATGATTGTGGATTTCTGCCTGCGTTTGTGCCGGATGTTGCGGACGACAATCCGAGCATGAATCAAGGCGGGTTCCGCATGGACTGGACCCCCAACCGTCATGATACGGTAACGATTCAAGGTGATTTTTATCAAGGGTTGAGTCGCCAAGCCGGTACGGCTACCCCGCCAGCCACGGTGAATCCCATGTCCTGGAAAACGGCGAGGATGTTAGTCCGGTGGCAGCGAAAGATCGACGAAGATACCGACTGGGCCTTCCAGACGTATTATTACAACCCGTATGCGTATGGTTCAAATATTAATCAAGTGGCGACCTTTGACTTGGACTTCCAATACCACTTCAGTCGTGGGCGTCACGATGTGGTTTGGGGATTTGGTTATAGGAATACGAACGAGAGATGGGTTGGTTGGGTTGGTCAGCCGTTTGAATTTACGGTGTTCGACAATGAATGGATCCCCAGTTATTTTGTCCAAGACACTGTTACCATGGTGGAAGATCGTTTCTTTCTGACGCTAGGCTCCAAGTTTGATCATAACAGCGTTACCAACTTTGAATATCAGCCGACGGTTCGAGCGACCTGGACTCCGGACGAGCGGACTTCGATTTGGGGAGCGGTCAGTCGTGCAGCGAGGACTCCGTCGTTGGTGGATCGCATGTTATCAATTGTGAATCCTACCACGTATAGTAGGCCCGGTTCGGAGCATGTGATTGCTTATGAGGCCGGCATTCGACGGGCCCCCAGCGATCGTTTCTTCTGGGAGTTGGCAACGTTTTTCAATCGTTATGATGAATTAATGGCATCGGTAGCTTATTTTCAGTATGAAAACGTTGGTAGGGCCGACACCTATGGCTTCGAATTGAATGCGACCTATGAAGTCAATAAAAAATGGCATTTGACCGGCTGGTATGCACTCCTTATTACGGATGCACGTTATCCGATTGGATATAATCCTTTGACTCAACCGGGAGAATCGCCTCGCAACCAGTTCTATTTCCAATCAGCATGGGATCTTGGTCAGAATGTTTCGCTGGATGCGATGTTCCGTTATGTGGACTCACTTTCTCATGATGTAGGAGTGGATAGTTACTTTGCCGGCGATATTCGACTTGCCTGGCGGCCAAGGAAGCACCTAGAGTTTTCCGTCGTTGGTCAGAACTTGTTGGCCGGTAACCATTTTGAATTTCAGGATAGCTCAGGTGCCTACCCGACCGAGGTGCAACCGGGGGTCTATGGGATGGTTTCCTGGAGACATTAACGATATTTAAACAGGAAAGGAGCCTTTGTGGCTTCGTTTTTATTTTTACTTACTTTGTTCATTACAGCATGTGACTGGAATTGTTAGGGTTAATATGATTCACGACATGAAATTACTTCGATGGCTGCAGGGTTTTGTGTGTGTAGCCGTATTTTTTGCGATGGCGGGTACGGCTTGGCTGGAAGCACAACAGCCTTCCAATGTGCCAATGATTAATCGTGAGAGTAAAATCAAGGCAGCATACCTCTATAATTTTGCTCGCTACATTCAATGGCCGGAAGATACATTTAAAAACGAGAAGGAACCATTCTGTATCGGGATTGTTGGAACGGATCCTATCAAGAAGAATTTGGAGCAGCTCGCAAAGTCGAAGACGATCAACGGTCGCTCCCTTCGGGTTAAACAGTTTACCAGGCCTATTGAAGTGCAGCCTTGTCAGATTTTGTTTATATCACCATCCTTAAAGCCAGAATCTCAACAGCAGATCTTGCGGAGCATGGAGGGCAAGAACGTCCTTATGGTAGGGCAATCAGACGCTTTTCTCGATATGGGAGGAGTGATTGATTTTGTCGTCCGCAATAACAAAGTGCGGCTCATGGTTGACTTGGACGCGGCCCAACGCGAAAAGCTGAAATTCAGCGCCAAATTATTGCGGGTAGCCAAGGTGGTCAAGTAAAGGAGAAGTCTTATCTCGGTAAGTTAATAAAATTTTCAGCATTTCAAAAAACTATAGCCCGGCTCTCAGTCGGGCTTTTTTTCATGAAGAGCGTTGCCGCAAAGCTTCGTAAAAAAGGACGGCTGCCGCAGCCGAGATGTTCAGGCTGTCGGCCAGACCCAACATCGGTAGCCGGACGGCTTGGAGTAGCTCACCGACGTTTGCCTCGGCCCACGCCTCGCTCAAGCCGGTTGCCTCGGCACCCAGTACGATCGCACACGCCTTGCTATAGTCTGCCTCGGTATAAGGGATCGAGCCGTCGACGCGGGCGGCAAGAATCGCCAGTTCGTGTTCGCGGAGCCAGGTAAGCGTCTCGTCAGTCGTTGCGCAAACAACCGGCAGCGTGAAGACCGTTCCCAGCGAGGAGCGGATGGTGTTTGGGTTGAAGAGGTCCGTTTGGGGGTCGGCGACGATCACTGCGTCGAGGCCTGCCCCGTCGGCGCTTCGCAGCACGGCTCCGACGTTGCCCGGTTTTTCGATCCGCTCGACCACTCCGAGCAATGGTATTTTTTCGGTCGGAAGGATGAGCGATGCGAGCGACCGGTCGGGAGTTTGGGCGACGGCCAAGATCCCTTCCGCGCGATCGCCGAAGGCCATTTTGTCGAGGATGGTTGGGTGGACCTCGATCTGCTCGACTTGGTTTGCTTGGAGCCGAGCCAGGATGCTTTCTGCCTCGTCGGGGCGGACATACCGCTCGGGGCAAAAAAAGGCGGTTTGGATAGAGATCCCTCCCCGGATAGCCCGATCGATCTCACGGAGCCCGTCGATGGCAAAGAGCCCTTGTCGCCGACGGTATCGCCCTTCGCGGAGCCGGAGGGTCGTTTTCACTCGAGGATTTTGGGCGCTGGTAATTACCATCTTTTTCTGCTTGTTTAAAGAATTTTTGCCGACACTTATGGAGGTTTGGATATTGTTGGCCAGCGGTCGGCATGGTCGTTGCCGAGGTGTACCATTTTCTGCCAAAACCTTATTTTCATAGTGTATTTTATCGCTTTAGGCCATTGTACCACCTGTCGAAACATGGTAAAATGGCCTGTTTGCACTAAATTGCAAGTTTTTTGGTGGGTGCTAGCCTTTCCTATCAAAATTGAGATGTCTTTGAAAACCAAGCTTCCCCAAGTAGAAACGTTGCGAAAATCGTGAGTAAGTTTCGCTCCATATTCGATCTGGAAGGATCCGGGCGACTGTTGATCTATAGCGTCATAGTCGGCGTTGTTGCCGGACTGGGTGGGGTCGCTTTCTATACCGTGCTCGAGGCGTTCCAACATGTCGTCTTTAGCGAACAGGTGATGGACTATCATCCTCCCACCGAGGGTGAGCCCTTCCTGGCTGAAGGAAATATCCCTTCCGGCCAAGATACCAAAGTCACTGAAGATACGAAAAAGCCCCCTTCCGACCAAGATGCCGAGATTGCTGAAGATGTGAGTAAGGAGGGGGGACGCTGGTGGATCATGCTTTTGGTCCCAACCGCAGGGGGGCTGGTCTGCGGATTCCTCGTTTATACCTTTGCTCCGGAAGCGGAAGGGCACGGTACTGATGGCGTAATTCGTGCGTTTCATAGCGCGAAGGGGATCATCCGCGCCCGGGTTCCGTTGGTCAAGTCGATCGCCAGTATCATCACGATCGGGACCGGAGGGTCGGCCGGTCGTGAAGGTCCGATCGCCCAGATCGGGGCCGGATTCGGCTCGATCCTTGCCACGCGGTTGAAGCTTTCCGATCGAGAGCGGCGGATGCTGGTCATGGCCGGTGCAGCCGGTGGCATCAGCGCGATCTTTCATGCTCCGGTCGGGGGTGCCCTCTTTGCGATCGAGGTGCTTTACGCCTCCACGGCGGTCGAGTTCATGGCGTTCGTGCCATGCGTCTGCTCGTCGGTGGTGGCCTATTCGGTCTTCAACGCGATCTGCGGCGACTCGAGCGCGTTTGTGGTTCGGAAAACACTGACTTTCGAGCCGATCACCGAGCTCCCCTTCTATCTGGTTTTTGCCGTGATCTGTGCCATCTGTGGTTTTCTTTATGTTTCCACTTTTTACGGATTGCGCAATAAGGTCTTTCACAAGATCCACATTCCGAACCACTTCAAGCCGGCCATCGGTGGTTTGATGTTGGGAACGATCCTTATTTTCTACCCGGAGGTCATGGCAGGTGGCTATGGCTGGATTCAGCAGGCGATCGATGGAAATTTGACCATCCAGCTCATGGGCGTCTTGGTATTGGTCAAGATTGTCGCGACGTCGTGTACGATTTCGTCCGGCGGCAGTGGTGGCGTTTTTGCACCGTCGCTGTTCATTGGGGCCATGCTGGGCGGAGCGTATGGAATGCTTTGTCATGCTTGGTTTCCTGAGTTGGTCCCGACGCCCGAGGCGTTTGTGCTCGTCGGGATGGGCGGCTTCTTCGCCGGCGTGGCCAAGGTCCCGCTGACCGCGTTGATTATGGTCTCCGAGATGAGCAGCTCCTACAGCCTGCTGGTTCCGTTGATGTTGGTAAGCGTGATCAACGTTGCGATCTTGTCTCAGAAATGGACCCTCTACGAAGAACAGGTCTCCTCGCTGGTCGATAGCCCGGCTCACTTTGGCGATTTTGTCGTCGATATCTTAGCACAGATGTACGTCCGCGAGGTCTACAACCCGGGCCATCCGGCCACGATGGTTCACGAGGGAACACCCCTGCCCGAGGTGCTTCGTACGGTGGCCGATTCAAACGACAATTATTTCCCGGTCGTCGACGACGAGAAAAAACTGGTCGGCATCTTCTCGCTCCACGATATTCGCTCAACCTTGACGGGCAACCCGGCGGGTGGACTGATTTTGGCCTCCGACCTGGCCCGTTCACCGGTCACGACGATCACGCCGGACGACAATTTGCACGACGTGCTGCGGATCTATACGCAAAAACAATTCGTCGAGCTCCCGGTCGTCGACCCGGCCGAGCCCGATCGGGTCATCTGCATGCTCCCGCGTGGCGACGTTATTGCCGCCTATGACCGCCAAATCTCGCTCCATCAGGCCGAACGGCGTTCTTAGAGAAGAGGACAGAAGGTGCTGCTCACCGGTGGGTGGCTACGGTTTCTCGTTGGTTTCTTTTGTTCCCCATTCAAGCGTTGCGGAGATCATTGCGTGGTAGTTTTCGGCCAAGGTCGAGCTGATGGGCTCGATGGGGGTGCCGGTCGTGGTGACGATCAGCCGGTCGGGGCCTGCTTCGGAGAGGATTTGCTTGACCCGATCGCGGATTTCCTCAGGCCGACAGGCGGCCATCTCTCGCATCTGCAGGTTGCCAGTGAGCGTGACCCGACCTTGGGTAATCTCGCGTGCCTCGTGTAGCGTCAGGTCGCCGTCGGGGATCTGTTCGACCGGGTCGGTTTGATCGACACCTATCTCGACGAATCGCGTCAAGGCGTGCCGTAGCTGGCCATGGCAGTGGTACGCGACGTGATGGCCGTGTTTTTTTACCAACTCGACCAGCGGCCGATCGTAGCGGACGACCATCGCATCGAAGTCGGCAGGCGACATCATCGGAGGCGTTGCATGTTCGGCCCCTCCAAAACGGACCACCGGCCCGACGCCTGTGTTGAGTAAGATTCGCAGATTTGTCTCGATCCGCTCGGCGACCACTTCGAGGAGTTGGTGGATCAGGGCTGATTCGGTCCGGACGTAAACGAGAAACTCGGTCGGGTCAAACAGCCGGCAGACGACCAGGATCGGCGACGGGACGGTCACCCAGATCAACCCCCGGTCTCCCAGCAGACGTTCCTGCTCGAAGAAGTCGCCCGCCTCGGCCGGGTATCCTTGCCAAGGTAGTTCGAGCAGCCGCAGTGCGTCGTCGGGTGTCTTGCACCAATGCTGTAAAGTCCACGTGTGCCCGTTGCCTGGCTGTACCGCTTCGACTTGTTAAAGATCGTGGCCGCCGATCGTTATCGTTTGGATCGTGACGACCTTTCCGTCCTCTCGCTGCTCCGGCGGAAGTGTCCGAGTTTCATCGAGTGGCACGAGGATGGGGTCGATAGCATGCAAGGAGACCGCCAGATAAACAGATTGTCACACTCCTCCTCCATCCGCCGGACCAGTTCGACGTAGCGAGGGTCTTGCTCTCGCCAGTCGTCATAGTCCTCGTATCCATGAAACGGGCCGGGCCGAAAACCATCGTCCGTAATGGCGAAGGGAATCTGGGTATAAATCGGAACGCGATCCACAGGCTGGCCCTGTAGCGTTCGCAACAATCGTTCTCGTGGGGTCATCATTTGACTGGTCATGGTTTATCTGTCGGCACTTGATTCGAAGCTCTTTGCCTCTTCTATGCCTTATAAGATGCCGCTTTCCCCACGTCAAGACAGCAGCGACCACCATTTCCGGAAGAGCATAAAAGATACCACGCACCGCAGCTAAGAGGTGCTAGTAAGGTATTAAAAAGAAAACGATTTGCTTTGTAGAAAACTGAACTAAACTGGGAATTAAGGCGTATTTAGATGCATGGGGAGCACTAGCAAATCGCCACGGAGGGTTTTGATGACGGCTTGGGCAATCGCCAAGCGGCGGCTACCGGAGTGAGGTTGTGCATGGAAGCAAGGGCTCTGCTCGGTCTGAGGCAACTTGGCTCATCAATCGCGCGACTGACAGCTTCCGAACAATCTTCGAGCAACTTTTGCAGTCACCTACAAGCGTCGAAAAAAGGATAGCGAAACTTGATGATGCGATGGTAGAGGGCGGCGGAGTTTGGCTGAATTCCCCCGAAGCAACAAGTGATTGACACCAACCAGCCCCAGCCTTTTACCCAATGTGCCAAATAGACTTGCACGATTCTTGGAATCTCAATCCCGGCCGCCA
>JASFHG010000159.1:0-7782 GCA_050123355.1 Planctomycetia bacterium | reverse complement strand
GACTACAACATGTCGCTTATGGATTTCGATCAAGATATCGTCACCGCATTCCAGTCGGAATCCAGCGGGATCCCCATACTCGTCGAAACCTTCGGCGGAAAACGACATTATTACTTCTACGTCTCCTCTTCAGCCGACGTCGATCACGTCCTCAATGCCATCTCCGCACGGTACCCAAACGAAAAGCTCGAGTGGAAAACTCGGGAAGACTCCGAATGGAATTTCATCCGTAAATACGCAAAAAAATATTTTTGAGAATTTCGTTACAATCTGCATTTTCGTGGCGAGTTTCTGGCATAATAGGGACTTAACGATCTTGTTCCGTTGCCGATCTTTCATTAGGATGTATAGGCGGATTTCTTAGAAAAAGGAGGTTTCGATGAAGGCGTTAAAAGGCATCCTATTGAGTGTGGTGGTATTGTTCTGTGCGGCGGCTGAAACGGCGGTTGCCGAAATGGACCGTGTCGAAACTGCAACTGCACGGGCGGCGGATTTTCTGGTGAAGGTATCGAAGCCGAACGGCATGTTTCAGTACCGTATCAACATGAATCCGGAAGTGGTCGTCAAACCGAAATACAACATCCTCCGCCATTCGGGAGCGATTTACGCCATGGGAATGCAGTACGCCGTGAAGCCTGACCCGAAGCTTCGGGCCGCCATGGAACGTTCGGCCAAATATCTGCGCGACGAAGCGCTGGCACCGATCGAAGGTCAACCGGACACGCTCGGCATCTGGTCTGATCCGAAAGTGAACGGCAGCAAGTCGCCTCGTCAGGTAAAGCTGGGCGGCAGCGGACTTGGGCTCGTGGCGTTGATGAGCATGGAACGGATCAAGCCGGGATTCACCCCGATCAAAAAACTGCGTGGCCTTGGGAACTCCATCGTTTTTATGCAGAGAAAAGACGGCGGCTTTTGCTCAAAATATGTACCGTCGGAAGGCGGCCTACAGGAAGGTTGGGTATCGCTCTACTACCCCGGTGAAGCGGCGCTCGGCCTGGTGATGCTTTACGAAATGGATCGCTCGCCAAAATGGCTGAACGGTGCCTGCCGGACCTTGGAATATCTGGCCAAAACGCGAAAAGGTTCATACGTGGTTCCGGCAGACCACTGGGCACTGCTGGCAACCGCTCGACTGATGAAAATCTCGCGTGATAAACGGTTGCCGGTCTCCGAAGAACTGCTGATCAACCATGCCGTACAGATCTGTGAATCGATAATGATGACTCAGGATCTGGAGAGTCGCGACCCACAAAAGTACGGAGGTTTTGTCCGCGACGGACGAACTACCCCGACCGCGACCCGACTGGAAGGCTTGCTGGCAGCACTCACTTTCATCCCCAAGAACCATAAAATCTACCCACGCTTGGAAAAGTCGGTCGACGCGGGCATCGCCTTCTTGCTACAGTCGCAGATCAAATCGGATCGCTATCAAGGCGCCTTTCCACGCGCGGTTGCAACACTAGACGGCTACGGCAGCAAAGTAGCTTCTTTCAATAGACGCGTCACAGAAATCCGCATCGACTACGTCCAACACGCCCTCAGCGCCATGATCCAATACCGGGAATACCAAAAAATCCGAAACCGCTGATAACGGATTCCATTTTCAACCACTAGATACCCAAGTGGCCCGGGGATTGTTACAAATCTGTTACATTGTCGCGGCGTGTTTCTGCTATAATGGGGGCGCGGTCATTAATGCGGTACGAAAATCCCTGTTCGAGAGGAATCGCGAAATGAATATCAATTCCCCAAAAGCGATCAAGACCGGTTTGTTGCTCGTCGTTCTGTTTTGTATTCCGATCACGACCTATGCGCGGGAGGACGCGCCGTTGAAGTGGAAATTACAACGATGGGAATATATCGTGCTGGTTCAGGTAGGAGAAGAGGTTGGCACCGAGGAAACCAAGCATCTTCAGAATAACGTGATAACCGTACTGCGAGGGGACAAGAAAAAGCTGCCCAAGTTTGAATGGTGGGGACAGAAAAATCGAGTCAAGGGGCAGTATTACCTCATGTGTTACCACAAGACGCCGCCCGGAACGTCGGCATGGCAGTCGTTTCCGGTAGAGAAATCGAAGGATGGACTCACCGTCCAAAAATTCTATACCGATCACGACACGGTCTTTTACGGAACGAAAGCGAAATACAAGGACATGACGTTTGGCCAGCTGGAAGAGGTACTCAAGAAGTTCCCGTTCGAGCCCGACGTGACAAAGTCCGAGTTCTACAAACATGGCATGATCAAAAAGCCCGATCCTCTCTTGCTTGAACTGAAAAACCGGCTCGAGCCCGAACTGCAAAAGCTCAGCCCGAAGCCGACGGTCGAGTTTTATGACTCGCGTGGAGGCGGAGGGCTCAGCATTCGTTTCGATACCAGAAACTACGTAGTACATCCCAGCACGATGAGCCGTGGTTTTTTAGAAAACACCGTAAAAAAAGAAGGACCTAATTTTCGAGGATTCATTCTCGGGGTCTCTTTTCAACCACGAGGAACACTTAACCAACTCGCCACTCCGCAGGTGCTTCGAGAGCCGTATTGGGACACATACATCAATATCTATCCGATCAAAAACACCCAACAGCAGTTCTACTTCCGTCTCTCCTACAGTACGGCAACCAATAAAGCCTTGATCGACAAAATCAAAAAGGCGGCCGAACAGCTCCAAGGCGAGGTCACCGCCAAGGTGATGGTAACACCTAAACGGAAGTCGAAACAGGTACATAACTAGCGTCGGAATTCGGAAAGGTTTTTCAAGAAAATCTCGGCAAATCTCCATGTTGGTTGCTTGTGATTGCCAGTCTGCACGAATAAAATGACAAGAAATGACCATATTCTGGTATACGCTTGTCAGGTTTGACCATCCTTGATTTTGGAGAGAAGTTATGAAGTCTTTTTTGCCTGTTTTTGTCGGTGTGTGCTTGGTATCGTTCGGAACCGTATTCGCAGAGCCGATTGTCGTTGCATCACACACCGTGCCGCCAAAGATTTCCGGTTGGTTTAGTTCCGGTGCGGGAATCGGTACCGACGATGACATTGAATACGATAATCGTGAAGCACAGACATTCACGGCGACGGCCGATGGCTGGCTGAAAGACGTTTCTTTTATTGCATCAAAAATTACTCCAACCAATGTGGATCTTCGTGTCTCGGTCACGTTGGTTGTCGACGGTCGACCGGGAAAGAAAATTGGCACGCTTCTCATGGATAAGGACTTGTTTCCTAATGAGGATACTTTTAAAAGCAAGTTGGATAAATTCAACGGGGTTGCAAATTTTGGACCGCAACAAATACCGTTGAAAACCGGCTCCCAATATGCCATCGTGTTTTCGACGGATACGGTCGAGGCGAACTATCGATTTTATGGTGACAGGTCCGGTTACGACGGTGGCACGAAGATGTCCGCTCAGAACGATCGCCCCTATCGACTTCCAGAGAGAGATTCCGACTTCTTCTTCCAGGTAACCGTCACTTCCAACCCCGCGCCCAAGCCACCCGCTCCTGTCGCTGTGTCACAAAATACCCCCAACTGTCCATGCCAGAAACAGTTTGGCATTTGCAAAGGCCGAAAAAACCGAATAATAATTCGGCTCCTCCACACACCCGGCCACCGCTGCCGCTGCCTCAACCCTTGCCCTCGGATACGACCCATAAAATCGATGCGATGCCGAGTACACTGAAGGTTCTGAAACTCTTCTAATTCCTATTGAAACATGGCGTGACAAGCGGGCCGGGGACAGGTATAATGCGGGAAATGTTTATTGGCGGCCGGTGGTTCGGCCGTCGATGGGCTGCCTACCTTGGCTCCCCCCACCCTCATCCTCCAACCTCGAGTGCGTACCATGAAAAACACTACTCCCGTTGTCTGTATCCTTCTAGCCGCGCTGTTCCTCGCCCTGATCGGCCAGTTCGGTTTTGTCAACGCCGACGAACCTTCGGCACAAAAACAGGACTCGGTACAAAAACCGTTCGACTTCGACGAGGCGACTCGCAATGTGCCCAAGCCGAAAGAAACTTGGCCGCTGGTAAAGAAGGACATGGTCCCGATGGACCTGAAAATTCTCTCGGACGAGATCGTCACGAGCGACACCGATCCGAGCAAAAAGCTCCGCAAGATCACCGCAACGTTCAACAGCATGAAGCTCGACGGCAAGATTTGGTCCCACCCGTGCGTCATCTTCACTCCGGCCGACAACTCGATCAACCTCAAGCCCGAACGGCTCGGCAAGGTCGCGATCGTCAGCTCGCCGTGTGCGCCGGGCAACATGGTGTTCGACGCCCACGTGGCCAAGTATGGCGAGCCGACCGCCACGAAGACCAACTATCCGGTCATGGTGCTGGCCAACCCGGGCGTCTATCCCGACGGCTCCCACGTCGAGCGTGATATCCGCGTACTCGGCAAGATCGGCCGCGAGACGGGCAAGTACTATTACAACATGAACTGCCAGTTGGCGGTCGTCTACATCCAGGCGATGAACGCGATGGAGAAAATCCTCGGCCTGGAAACGGTCAAGGCCGTGCTGTGCGGCCACTCGAAGCGCGGCCTGAGCACGCCGGTCGCCGCGGCCATGGACTCTCGCGTCGCCTCGGCGGTCATCATGGGCAACGAGGGCGTCTGCCCCCGCGACCGTGTCACACCATGGCTCTCGTTCCACTATCCGTTCTTCCAGGACCAGGTCCACGTGCCGGTCTTCTATCTCGGAGCGACCAACGAAGACGGCTACACGATGTTCAACGTCAACCTTTCCCAATCGCTGTGCAAGAAGCCGATGACGATCGAGATGATCCCGAACTATCGGCACAACAACTTCAGCGAGAAGCAGTATATGGACTTCATGATGTGGGTCTCTCACACGTTCGACAACCGGCCGCTGAGCCATATCAGCGACGTGACGCACGAGAAGAAGGACCGGCTCCACATTTATCGTGCCAAGATCGACACCAAGGCAAAGATCCAGGTCGTCACGCTCTGGTATGCCTATACCGACAACCCCGAGTGGCGTGACGTGATGTGGTACGGGCTGCCGATGCAAAAGAAGGAGGACGGTCGCTGGCAAGGCGCGACCTTCGGCAAGACGCCCGACGCCTACATGATCGAAGTCGGCGACATCTCCCACGGCGTCGCGGGCTATGTGTCGAGCCTGCCGCAGAAGCTGACCCCGATCACGCCCAAAAAACGCCCCGGCCGCGGAATGCCGAAACTCTGGCAACCGACCGACTGAGGTCTAACCTTACTTAAGAAAACGGGGCGTGTTTCGGCACGCCCTATTCTTTTTAAACAAGTTCGACGCACAACAAAATGGATGTAAAAATATTCAGCACTGCGGAACCGGCGTATCGAGACTCACTCGAACTGCGAAATCGGGTGCTGTGGGGAGCGGTAGGGCTGGATATTTTCAAGGCGGATCTCTCGGACGAGGTGGACCAGCTCCATTTCGGGCTGTTCGAGGGCAAACAACTCTTGGCATGTGTCATACTCAAGAATTTGGGCGAGGGCTCCGCCAAGCTGAGACAGATGGCCGTTGTCAAAACCCTGCAAAACCGTGGACTCGGAACGCAATTGATCCAAGGTATGGAGGCCCTCGCGAAAGAACGCGGAATCAAGAGCATTGAAATGGCCGCTCAAATGCGAGCCAAAGGTTTCTACGAAAAGGTGGGCTATAACGCCGAAGGCCCCATCTTCCAGGAGGTCGGTATCGACCACATCAAGATGATTAAAAGTCTTTAGAGGACATTTCAAAACCTCAATTTGGACTACAAGCGGTTATTTCGCGGCCGATTGGCGGAATTTTTCGCGGACCCAGCGGGTGACGATGCGGTACACCTGAGTGCCGATCGATTTGTAATCGGAATAGATGCTGACGACTCCCACTTGGCCCGCTTTGAGCTCGAGGCTTTGCGACCCGGTTAGCTCAATGGTGCCGATGAAATGCGGGGATAAGAGGTCCAATTCCTGACCACTATTTACGTCGTTCTCCGCATTCGAGGTACTGGCCCGAACACCGAGAGGGCCTCCATTGTTTGCCGAAAGGGCCTCGTGGGGACATTGGAGGCTTGCACGAGGCATAATCGACGACAGGTCCGCTTTGAAAAGGTGCCCGCCAGGGAGCCGGATTCGAAGCGAGGTACCGACGACCTCTCGAAACGAAGTCAAATCCTGCTCGGAGATGGCCAGTTGCAACTCTTTGGATTCCTCATCGCCAATCGCAAGAATCTCTTCGCCAGGCTGCATGTAAACGCCCTTGAGCATCGCAAGGTTCTCGTCGGCGATGACCGTGCCCGCAATTGGCGACCGGATCGTCAGTTGATCGACCTGAAGCTGCTTGTCCTGGAGTTTGCTCTGCAGCGACTCGAGATTTTTCATCTCCGCTTGCACTGACGCCATTTCCCGTTGGTGCTCATAAACACGAATCTTGACCTCGGCCTGTTTCACCGACAGCTTGATATCGGCCAGATCTTTGTGTAATTCGTCGTTTCGGAGTGTGGCAAGTATCTGATCTTTTTTGACCGATTGGCCCGCTCGGACATGGATCTCACTAACAAATCCGGGGCTGTCCGCTCGAATCACGGCCAGTGGCGCATACTGGACGACTGCCGGTGCCCGCGTGGGACATGGCCACGGGACCACGGTCACCAGGAGAACCGCCAGGAAAATGGCTACTCCGAGTGACGGAAAAGAAAATCGGCGAGTACCATGTTGACGTTTTTTCGAGTAAAAGTTCCGTTTCAGGAACCGAATCGTCGGCATCCCCAACCAGAGAAAAATCGCTGCCAGAGCGAGAATCACACCTGCACCATGGAAAAACGTCGACGCGGCAATTATCATGCATGCACAGACCACGATCTTCCAGCAAAAGGCTGCCACTCCGTAGCAGAAGATGAAAGCCCGTTGCAATCTGGAAGAGGGGAGTGAACGGGAAGGGGGATCGGGATCGTGGAAAGGTCGAGTCAGACACGCATAGACATATTGGCGTGCCACGATTTGGAGATTGGGGATTTCCAGCAGGTCGGACAGGATGTAGTATCCGTCAAACTTCATGAGGAAATTGGCATTGAAGAGCAGCGTCGTCACGCTGGCCATGAGGATCACGTTGAAGCAAAGGTTATTCACCAGTCCCGGGCCGGTCGCGCTCCAAAGCAATACGGCCAGACCCGCGACAAGCAACTCGAAGTACATTCCGGCCGCTGCGGTAAGAATTCGTTGCCATTTCCACCGGAACCTCCAACTGGATGTCACATCGACGTAGGTCACCGGCACGAACAAGATGAAAATCGCGCCTGCTTCACGCACGGAACCTCCCTGCGTTTTACATGCCAGCCCGTGAGCAAACTCGTGAACCAGTTTCAAAACCAGCCAACAAAGCGGAAGCCACAGCCAATTCATCGGGGCGAATACACCATTGAAAGAAAGTAAGAACCGACTCCAATCGCTCCAGATACAATAGGCGGCGGCCAGCCCCAATGCCAACCAAAAGATAAACACCCAAGAAGTAAAAAGCCATCCGACATAGGGTGCCATCTTTTCAAAAAATCGATCCGGATGCAACAATGGAACACGATAGATAAGCGGATTCCATCCGGCCCACGAAGGAGCCTCCGCCGTCTTGGGAAGCGAAAGCTCGGGCTCGTTAAGGCCTGCGACTCCGAACGTGTGAACCAGTCCGTTGTCGATCAACCAATTGCAGACGGAGGTGGCTTCGTGTTCCGAAAGGGCCGCGTTCGGGTTGGACTTGGCGATCAGACCGAGCGCTTCGCTAAGGGTGGTCTTTCCGTCCAGCAGCGAA
>JASFHG010000158.1:0-7784 GCA_050123355.1 Planctomycetia bacterium | reverse complement strand
AAATCGCTTGCTTGTAGTGAAACGGCCTACAATAAGAACGATTTGCACTACCGGTTATTACGAACGAATGTGGGCACGGTTCATTTTATCTGGCCATGGCTATAATGATCGTTGTGTAATCGCAAACGCGGCTGTACCAGCCGGGTTTGCTGGATTTTTTGGCCGCAGAATGGTTCATTAGCAATGCAGACCTCAATAGGACATGAAAAGTTGGATCTCTCTCTTTTCTTCTTGATGACCGCAAGGCAGGTAAACTTTGTGGCTTGTGCGGTTCAGTGAAACGTTAGCGATTGTGCTGCGTTTTTTTGAAAACTCTTGTTTTATGCTCTGGCGGACGATTTTTAGTAGTGAGGAGGGGTGACGTGGCACGCTTTGTGTTGCTACTGCTGATTTGACGCGTTGGCGCCTGAGTCGTGATCGCGATGTACATAATAATAAAAGCCAAATTCTTTGCTCTATGACAGGAGAGCGGTCATGTTCGTTTTTAATCGGGGATTTTTCGGGAAGCTAGCCTTCTTCTTTTTCGTTTGTTTTCTTCTCGGGTTCTCTGCGGCCTTCGGGATGCAGGCACCGAACGACACTTACGATGTCGGTCCCGATCCGCTTGCCGACGATCTTAAGCAGCCGGGAAAAGATCAAGCGAGCGATGATCTTTTGGGGATGGATATCGAACAGTTAGCCAACGCGGCTGTCGTGGTCCCGGCGATGAATATTACGGTGGAGTCGGTGTCGCGAACCACACGTACACTGGCGAGGACTTCGTCGGCCGTTTATGTCGTCACGAACGAAATGATCCGGCGCTGCGGAGCGAGAAACATACCGGAAGTGCTCCGCACGGTGCCTGGCGTGAACGTGGCTCGAATCAATACGTGTGCTTGGGCAATTTCGATCCGAGGGATGAACGGTCGTCAGGCGGGCATGCTGTTGGTCCAGATCGACGGCGTGGCGATCTATAACCCGCTCCACTCGGGCGTCTTTTGGGAGCGGAACCATGTCATGCTCGAGGATGTCGAGCGGATCGAAGTGATTCGTGGTCCCGGGGCGAGTGTTTGGGGAGCGAATGCGGTCAACGGTATCATTAACATCGTCACGAAATCTTCGAAGAAAACCGAAGGGGTCTATGCCAGTGTTGGTGGCGGGAACGAGCATCGGCAGTTCAGCAATTTTCGTGTCGGTAACCAGATAGGGAAAAATTTTACGTGGCGGGTCTATGGAAGAAACATGGATGATGGGCCGGGTATCGTGCCCGCTCCGGATGAAGCGATCGACAGTCAATTTTATGGTCAGGGTGGTTTTCGGACAGATTGGACTCCGACGCGTCAAGATACGATCACGGTCCAGGGAGATTTTTTCCGGGGGACTACCAATCAGGAAGGTTATATTACGCCGCCGGCGACAACAAGTCCGCGAACCAATATCAATACAACGCTTTTGACACGTTGGACCCGGAAGGTCGACGAGGACACGGATTGGGCGTTGCAAGCCTATTATTTCGATCCGTATAGCACGAATGCGGCTCGATCAATCAACACCGGTATGTTCGATCTCGACTTTCAGTGTCACATGTCGCGTGGACGGCACGATATCGTCTGGGGATTCGGTTATCGAAACAATGACGAGTACATTACGGCGGGAACCCGTTATCCGGATACGGAGCAGATTCCGAGCTATTTCGTTCAGGACACGATCGAAATGGTGGATAACAAGTTTTTCCTGACACTCGGGTCGAAATTCGATCATAACAGCGTCACGCATTTCGAATATCAACCGATGGCCAAAGCGACCTGGACGCCGGACAAGCGGACATCGATTTGGGGTGGAGTGAGCCGGGCGGTCAGGACGCCGGCATTATTGGATCGGATTTTTGAAGCGAATCGCCTCTATTCCGAGGATGCCATTTCCTATGAGATTGGGGTTCGTCGTCAGCCGAACGATAAATTTTTCTGGGAGTTGGCCACGTTCTATACCCGTTATAACCATCTGATTGCCGGGCTGGGGTTTCCGAATCGCGATAATGTCGGCAGGGGAGAGACCTATGGCTTTGAATGGAATATGTGCTATGAAGTAACCGAGCACTGGCAACTGACCACTTGGTATGCATTTTTGGTCGAGGATCTTTATTATCCCACCGGATATACGCCGGTTTTCAATATCGGTGGCGCGCCTCGTAACGAGTTCTATTTCCAGTCGGGCTGGGATTTCGCACATGATATTTCGTTGGACGTCATGATCCGTTATGTTGATTCGTTGGCGGCCGGGGTGGAAGAATATGTCGTTGCCGACATCCGATGCTCTTGGCGACCGACCAAATGTTTCGAGTTGTCCGTCGTGGGCCAGAATTTGCTCAACGGCGATTACTACGAGTTCACGGACAGTGCTGCGGTCCTGGCAACGAAGACGCAGCCGGGAGTTTATGGAATGGCAACCTGGAGGTATTGAGCACCCCGCTTGTGATGAAGGCATTTGACGCAAAAGAAATCCACGGAAATTGGGCTACCCTGCTTCTTCCGATTAACGTGGACGACTCGATCGATTATGGGGCGTTGGGCGAGGAAATCGATCTGCTGATTGCCGCGGAAGTCGACGGGATTTATTCCAACGGGACGGCCGGCGAGTTCCACAACCAGACCGAAGAGGAGTTCGATCGGGTTAGCCAGATGCTTGCCGAGAAGTGCGAGCGTGGCGGGATGCCTTTCCAGCTGGGCGTCAGCCACACGAGTCCCCGGATCAGTCGGCAGCGGTTGTTGCGAGCGAAAGATCTGTCCCCTGCCGCGATGCAGGTCATCTTGCCCGACTGGGTTCCGCCGACTATGGAAGAGGCCGTCACTTTTCTGAACGACATGGCCGAGCTGGCCGATCCGATCCGGCTGGTGCTCTACAATCCGCCCCATGCGAAACGAGTCCTCTCGCCCGAGTTGATCGCCGAGGTGCGTCGCGAGGTCAAAGGCTTGGTCGGCGTGAAGGTGTTCGACGGGCCGGGCGAGGATTGGTGTGAGCGGATGGCCGAAAATCTCGCGACCCTCTCGGTTTTCGTGCCCGGTCATCACCTGGCGACAGGCGTGTCGAAGGGCGCTCGCGGCGCCTACTCCAACGTCGCATGTCTCAACCCGGCCGCCGCACAAAAATGGTACGATCTGATGCAAACCGACCACGAGGCCGCGCTCGAAATCGAGTCGCGACTCGGCCGTTTCATGCAGACCCATATCGCACCGCTGAAGCAGACGATCAGCAACCCGGCGATCGACAAATTCATGGCGACCGTCGGCGCTTGGGGCCCGGTCGGCACCCGGATGCGCTGGCCCTATCGCTCGGCCGACCCCTCGCTGGCCGATCAAATCCGCGACGATGTCTGGCGAATCCTACCCGAGTTCCGACCGGGTGCGTGGACGTAGCGGGTATTCTTTCGCGAAAAGTGCTTTCCCCTCTGTGGTTGTGCGGCAGCTCCCTTTCATTCGGTTTTGTGGCCATTTATAATGGAGAGTGTCATTTATAGGGTCTCAGTTATTTAAAGTTACCATTTTCTCACTAAGCCGAAATTGAGGCGACAGCCTCTATTTCGGATCAATAGGATGTGTCATACACGGTTCGGACCAAAAATAGGGCACGCTTCGCGGCCCAATTTCGGCTTGGTGTAAGAATATAAAACTCCCATAATATCCCAGTAAGGAGCCGCTTTCGATGAAATGGTTTACTTTGGTGCTTTGCAGTGCCGTGATGTCAGGATGTACAGTATCGCTTCTCGCGGCCGATAAAACGACCTCCGCCGATCGGCGGCCGAATATCATGGTCATCATGGTCGACGATATGGGCTACTCCGACCTGGGGTGCTATGGGGGCGAGCTCGACACACCGAACATCGACCGGCTGGCCCGAAATGGGCTGCGATATACCCAGTGCTACAACTGCGGCCGCTGCTGTCCGACGCGGGCAAGCTTGATGACCGGACTCTATCCGCATGCGACCGGTCTGGGGTTCATGGCGAACCAGGACGCCGGGAAGCCCGGCTATCGGGGCGATTTGAACCAACAGTGCATGACCGTTGCCGAGGTACTGAAAGGTGCCGGCTACGCGACCTACCTGGCGGGCAAGTGGCATATCTGCGCCAACTTCCAACCGGACGGCGACAAGAAAAACTGGCCGCTGCAACGTGGCTTCGACAAATTCTTCGGAACGATCATCGGCGTCGGGAGTTTTTGGGACCCGTTGAGTCTGACCGAAGGAAACTCGCCGGTGAAGCCGAAGGGCGATTTCTACTATACCGAGGCGATCACCGACCATGTGGTCGACTACCTCCGCGACACCCCGTCCGGCAAACCGTTTTTCTGCTACGTGGCCTACACGGCTCCCCACTTCCCGCTGCATGCCCGCGAGGAGGTGATCCAAAAATATCGCGGTCGGTTCAAGGACGGCTGGGACAAGATCCGCGAAAAACGCCGCAAGCGGCTCGCCGACGAAGGGATCGTCCGTCCCGAGTGGAAGCTCTCACCGCGGGACGACCGGGTGACGGCCTGGGAGGAGGCCGACAACAAAGCGTGGCGGCAGAGCCGGATGGAGGCCTACGCCGCCGCGATCGATCACGTTGACCAAGGGGTCGGCAAGATCGTCAAGACGCTCGAGGATTTGGGCCGACTGGACAACACGCTGATCCTCTTCCTCTCGGACAACGGGGGCGAGGCGATGGAGCACCCCGACGGCATGATCGCCTCGACCGGCAAGCCGTGGGTGGTGGTCCGATATGTACCGATGTACACTCGCAAGGGCGAGCCGGTCATCGCCGGCGACATCCCGGGCATCAAGCCGGGCCCCGAGACGACCTACGCCGGGTGCGGTGCCGCCTGGGCCAACATGAGCAACGCCCCGTTCCGCCGCTTCAAGACGTTCGTCCACGAGGGCGGCATCTCGACCCCGCTGGTCGTCCACTGGCCCAACGGGATCGACGAGAAAAACAAGCTCCGCCGTCAGCCGGTCCAAGTGATCGACTTCGCGCCGACCTTCTACGAACTGGCCAAGGCCGAGTATCCGGAGATCCGCCAGGGCGAGACGCTCAAACCGCTCGCCGGCAAGAGCATGATACCGACGTTCCAAAATCAAAAACCGGCCGATCGACCGCTGTTTTGGGAGCATTACGGCAATCGGGCCGTCCGCGACGGTCGGTGGAAGCTGGTCGCCGTGAAAAACGGCCCGTGGGAGCTCTACGACCTCGAAACCGACCGGACCGAGACCCGTGACCTGGCCAAAAAGCGTCCCGAGGTAGTCGCCCGCCTCGAAAAGCTTTACAATGAATGGGCCGCCCGGACCGGCGTCCTACCCTGGAGCGAGGTCAACATCCCATGGGTTGCCCCGGCGGACAACCCGCTGATCCGTTCGTCCGACGAGATCGAAAAGTACCTCAAAGAGCTCGACGCCCGCGGCATCGACGCCCCGTTTGCCAAAAAATGGCGTAAGACCCATCCACGTGACTCGAAGTAAGCAGAGAAGGGGACTTTCTACTTTTTGCCGAGAAAACCAAACCACGTAAGCAACCGCAACGCAAAAAGTTGAATGTCCCCTTTTTTGCCGCCAAAATGATTTACTGATAGCCTACAAAAATCCACCCACAGATTCTCCGGAAGAGCCTTTTGTTTACTTTCAAGCCGAAATTGAAGGGAAGCCTTCATCTTTATCAACGATATCCCTTTGTAATCGAAAAGGAACACAAACATGAAGCCATGGACAGGAATTCTAGCAGCCATGATTTTGGTCGTATATGGAAGTGTTTTGGACGCACGGGCCGAGACGCCAAGGCCGACCAGCAAGCCGTGCGTCTCGATCAGCGACACCGACAGCCACGTCACGGTGCGGCGGCATGAACGGATCGAGTCGATGAAGGACTGGGTCCGTCTCTGGCAGGAACATCGTGGCGAAAAACCGTTCCCTTATGACCCTAACGATGGAATTCGACGGCACTTGCCGGTAAAGATCGACTTCGAGCATTACCTGGTCGTCGCGATCTTTCAGGGCAAGTGTGTCAACGTCGACAGCCTGAAGGTCGTTTCGATTACCGAAGAGGAGAAACGACTGGTCCTCCGTTATGACAAAAACAGTTACCAGACGTTTGGAAAAGTCCACGACGACGATCCGAATGACGATCCGGATAAAGGCGACCCGGATAAAGATGATTTGAGTAAAAACGATCCGGACGACGGCAAGGTAACTCCCTACGGCTTCTTCGTCTTGCCCCGCACGGAAAAACCGATCGTCATCGAGGAAAACGTCCAGCAATACCTAGGCTCGTCGCCCATCTGGAAAGAACGGGCCCGGTTGCCGGCGGGCAATGTCACGGAAGCCTTTTGGAACGCTTTGGTTTCGGGTGACATCCAACAGATGGAAAAGCACTATGCTGCCGAGGTGACGATTCGGAAAGGATCCGAATTCTTGAAAAAAGTGTGGGGGATCAATCCGAGCGGTGATCAAAGCAAGGATCTCGTGGTAAAACGTGAGGATCTTATGAAAGCGTACAACAGATTAATCGACCGGGTGGGCGTGGAAGATTGGCAAAAATCACTCAAAAGCATACCCAAGAAACGAAGAAAAGCCCAAACCCTCGATGATGGTTCGATCCTTTTCCACATTGATCTTGATGAAGATAGCAAAAAGACCAACGATGACGTGCTCGAATTCAAGTTCAAACAAAACGACGCCAAGACCGATTGGGAAGTGACCTCGGAATTCTCGGACTATTGAAATAAACTGAAAATAACAAAAAAAAGGACATTCCGATACCAATTTCCAGACGATACCGCGATAAAGATATGGCAGAGAATATCTACATAACTCCCTAAGCTGTATCATCTATGAAAAAACTCATTTTGGTCGTCTGGGTTGTCGTTTCGGGCACCTTTCTCACGGTCCCGCCGGTCGAAGCCGCATTCATCAGCGATTCGAACGTGATGTGGGACTCGCCGAGCATCGATTCCCAAGGGTCGATGCCGCTCGGGAATGGGGATATCGGGATCAATGTTTGGACCGAGAACGAGAGTGATCTGGTCTTTTATCTCGGTAAGACGGACGCTTGGGACGATAATGGGAGTTTGTTGAAACTCGGCAAGGTCCGAGTGAGTCTGCCGGCGGGCACCTTCTCGGCGAGCGAGCCGTTTCTGCAGGAGTTCCGCCTCCAGGACGGGACGATTCAGATCGACGCGGGCCAGGGCACGGCGGCCATCACCGTACAGCTCTGGGTCGATCCCAACAACCCGGTGGTGCAGGTCGACATCCAGCGAGCCAGCCAGTTTGATACGACGGTCTCGATCGAGCCGTGGCGGACGGCCCGGCGCGAGTTGGTCGACCGAAATACCGATCGGCAGATGGCTTTCGGGATGAGAGACCATCCTCCGGGGACCGTTTTTGTCGAACCGGACACCATCGTTTCGGGCGAGACCGATCGGATCCTCTGGTACCATCGCAACGAACGCTCGACCTGGACCGAGAACCTGACGCTCCAAGGGCTCGATCCGGCCTTGCCCGCCACGGGCACCGACCCGTTGCTTCACAACACCTTTGGGGCGGCGGTTTCCGGCACGAATCTGGTCAATCTCAACTCGACGACCCTCCAAACCACCCAGGCATCGACGCACCAGACCATCTCGGTCCATGCACTCACGAGCCAGACCGACACGGCCGGGCAGTGGATCGACCGGCTCGATCAGCAGATCACGCAAACCGAGAGTACCTCCTACGCGACTCGCAAGGCGGCCAACGACCAGTGGTGGGACGCTTATAACCAAAAAAGCTATATCCGCATCACC
>JASFHG010000157.1:0-7807 GCA_050123355.1 Planctomycetia bacterium | reverse complement strand
CGGGTGGTCCGATATCGATCTGATTCTCGATGGCAGTACCTCGCGACATCGTCCGATCCCGTGCAACGCGGTCCATGTCCAGGCAAGGTTCGGCGAGGCGGCACAGTCGATCCCTTGCTTCGACATTCAAACCACCTGCTTGGGATTCATTGTCGCCATGCACGTCGCGAACAGTTTGATGCAGACTGGGTCGTATCGGCACATCCTGATTGTATGCTCCGAAGCGCCGCTCACCGGGGTGAATTGGAAAGATCCCATGAGTGCGCCGTTGTTCGGCGACGCTGCGGCCGCGTTCATCTTGAAGTCGTGCGAAACGTCGAGCGAGGGTGTTTTTGTGCAGGAAAGCTACTCGGAGTGTCTCGAAGCGTGCACGGTCGACGGCGGCGGCCATCTGCTTCCCGCATTCGATTATACCCCGGAAAAAGAGTCGAGCTACCGATTTCGCATGGAGGGCAGTGCCCTGATGCGAGTTACGTACAAGCACCTCCCACCGATGGTCCGACGGATCATGGACCGCCCGCATGTCGACCCTGCACGAATCCACGTCGTTCCGCATCAGGGCGCCCCCAAAGCGATCGAGATGGTACGCCGCTGGGTCAAGATGCCCGAAGACCGCTTTCATAATCACGTGGCCGACTACGGCAACCTCGTGGCGGCAAGCATTCCGGTTACCTTGTATCAGTGTATGGAAAGGGGCATCCTCGGCGAGGGAAATCAAGTGATGCTCCTCGGAACGTCGGCCGGCTACTCCCAAGCGGCGATGGTTTTTGATCTTTAATGGCCGTGAAGGATATGAATTTGCAAACGCGATCGAACGAAACACGACACGACCAGCGGCTCACCGACGTTCGGCTGCTCGATGGTGGCTATTGCCTGCAGCACGAGTACCTAAGTGGTCTGCGATCACTGCGCGTGCGGCGGTTTCATGCCATGTTCTTGCACTTTCGGCATCCGACACATGGCGAGGCGGTTATCGATACGGGCTACAGTCCACGTTTTTTTGAAGCAACACGCAAGTTGCCTAGCTATCTTTATCGGCTCGCAACGCCCGTGCCGCGACGGCAGATGACTGCCCCTTCTCGATGCTTCGCCGGCTATCCTATCGAGCCGGAGAAGGTCGGGACGGTGTTCCTCTCGCATTTTCACGCGGACCATATCGGCGGCCTCTGCTACTACCCGAACGCAAAAATCGTTTGCGACGCCGAGGCGATCGACCGTCTTCGCTCGCTCCATGTCATCAAGCAGCTCTTGGCCGGGTTCCTGCGAGAGTTGCTTCCCAACGATTTTGAACAACGGACCAGCCCGCTTGATCGCTCGATGTTTTCTTCGGGCGGGTCGCTGTTTTCGGAAAATGATACACTCCTCGAACCGTTTCGCGTTTGTGACTACTGGGGCGACGGCAGCCTTCTCTTGGTCGACCTGCCCGGCCATGCGGAAGGACAAGTCGGGTTCGTCTTGAATACCGATAGCGGGCGGATGTTTTACGTCGCCGACGCTTTTTGGGATATCCGCGTCCTCCGCGCCGGGTGGAAAATCCCGCTATTTTCGCGACTCATCCAACACGATTGGTCGGCCTATCTGAAAACGCAAAAGAAACTGCTCGTGCTCGATCAGGCGATCGAAGCCGCGAAGCTGCCGATGTGGTTGTATGCTTCTCACTGTTCCTCCACGCAGGAGAATGGATGGTTCGATGCGAGTTGATATCGTCTCCGTTCCCTTTGCAGGCCACCTTTTCCCGCTACTGGACCTCGCCAGATACGTGTCCGAGCGAGCGATCGCGGATATCCGCATCCTGAGCACCGAAGACGCAATCGCGGCCGTTGACGCGTCGCAGCTCCCGTTTCTGCCGCTCCTGCCGGGCAAAGGGCACCGCGTTCGCGAGATTGCGGAAACCGCCTCGCAGGTCGGCAGCAATCCGTTGCGGTTGTTCCGACAATTGAAGATGAATCTCGCGTTGCTCGATGAAGTTCGTACTCAACTTCTCGACGTTTGGCATGACGATCCACCCGACTTGGTCCTGGCCGATTCGGTCGTTCCGATCGCCGGTATGGTCGCACGGCAGTTGGGCATCCGATGGTGGACGTCGATGCCAAGCCCGTGCGTGTTGGAAACCGGTAGCGGAACGCCGGCCTATCTCGGCGGCTGGGTCCCGCGACCTGGCATTTATGGCCGGATGCGAGATTACTATGGGCGGAAGTTCGTACGCACCTTCAAGCGGACCGCCGCTTTTATGGTAAGAAAACAACTTCGGCAACTTGGAATACCGAGCCTTTACCGCGAAGATGGGCTCGAGTCGATTTATTCGCCGGAGCGGATTCTCGGGCTGAGCGTAGAGCCGTTCGAATTCGATCGCGAATGGCCCTCGCATTTCACGTTCCTCGGCCCGGTCACCGGCAGCCCGCCGTTCCCCTTCCATGAGCCGGAATTCGTGCCGGACAAAAAACACATCCTGATCACGCTCGGAACCCATCTCTGGTGGGCAAAGGAGCAGATCGTCGCAACCCTGCAGCCGGTGGCTCGCGCGATGCCCGACTGCGTTTTCCATTTTACGCGAGGAAAACCGGATGGCTCCAAGCCGCAGATCGACGAGAATCTGCATCAATATGACTACTTTCCTTACGACACGTATATGGATCGCTACGACGCCGCGATCGTCCACGGCGGGACCGGCATCGTCTATAGTTGCCTCCGATCGGCGACCCCGATGCTCGTCTGGCCGCACGACTACGACCAGTTCGACCATGCCGCACGAATCGTCACCCACCGGCTAGGCCTGCGATGCCACCCTTCGCCAAAACCGATCGAAGCCGACCTCCGACGTCTTCTGAACGACCCAGAAATCTACGAACACCTCGCCCGCTTCCGCAATATCATAAAAAACCACAATCCCCACGAATCGTTTGCCAACCTGCTCAGCACACTCGGTTCGAAATAGAAAATGTGTCCAAAAAATATCACTATTCAGAACGTTTCAAGAGGGACATTGCCCACCGGTCTACTTGCATTATGCCGCTGTGGCTGGTATTATAACGGGTAGTCTCAAGTCTTTTTTGGGTAGCTGCCTAGCGTTTCGGCCGCAAAGACGGGACGCCGATATACAACGATCCACCTCCCATGCAATATCCTCAGTTTCTTGAGTCTCTCTTCGACAACGGGCGTGTGACCGTACCGGATCCGGCTCGGTTGACGGCCAATGAGATTGACGCCGGCGGCAAAGTGATCGCCGAGTTCGAGTGTCAGTACCGACTCGATATGCCGGGGGAAGCGCCATGCTTCTGTCCGGACGCTGCACAATGGGCCGGGATCAAATTTTTTCAAGCATGTCAGTTTGCCGTGTTTCGCGACCTTGGTGAGGACGTGCTGAACAAGACGCTGAGTGAACCTTTGGCCAAGGAGATGTCTCCTTCCGTCTGCTACTCGGTGGATATCGTGTTTCGCTATCTTCCCAGTTTGGTGAAGTTTGCCAGTTCTGCGGCGAGCCGGGATCCGCTGCTGGAGCATCTTCTCAAGTGCTCCCGAGATTGGCCGCTGTCGTCCGTCGGAATGTCGGAAGTCGGCGACGTGGTGATCGATCCGTTCGCCGAGAACCCGAGTCTGTTACAGCTCTATGTCGATCGCATCATCGCGGCCGAGGACGTCGCTCGATTGGCAGACCCGCGTGTTCGAGAAGGCGTGCGAAGTGCATTGGGTGTATTTGGTAATTTGAAAAGTGGTATTGAAGCAGCACTTGCAAACTATGAAAATAAGGAGAAGGCCGAGTGAACCAAACCGTCATCGACACACAACTCGAATTGGGACGCAAACTTACCGAAGAGGTTTTGACACCGTTAAAAAGGACCTTTGTCGGCAAGGACGAGATCATCGACTTGCTGGGAGTATGCCTGGTTGCCCGAGAGAACCTGTTCATTCTCGGCCCGCCGGGGACAGCCAAGAGCGCTCTGGTCCAGCAGTTGGCTCGTCGCATTGAAGGGCGGGTGTTCGATTACTTGCTCACCCGATTCACCGAGCCCAACGAGATATTCGGCCCCTTCGACATCCGCAAGCTGCGCGACGGCGATTTAGTCACCAACACCGAGGGCATGTTGCCTGAAGCGACCTTCGTCTTTTTGGACGAGCTTCTCAACGCCAACAGCGCCATCCTCAACAGCCTGCTGATGGTCCTCAACGAACGCATCTTCCGCCGTGGCCGCGAGACGAGGTCGTTGCCCACCTTGATGGTCGTCGGCGCCAGCAACCGGCTGCCGGAGGACGATGCGCTCGGCGCCCTATTCGATCGCTTTTTGATGCGGGTTCGTTGCGACAATGTCAATCCGGAAGAGTTGCCCCATGTGCTTCAGGCTGGATGGAAGCTCGACGTCGAGCAACGAGAGGACGTTTCCAACTTCGGGCTGGAGGACGTACGACGGCTTCAAGAGTTGCTTCAATATACCGATTTTTCGGACGTTCACGCGGAATACACCGAGTTGATCCACCGCTTGCGACATGCGGGCATCATGGTCTCGGACCGCCGTGCCGTGAAACTCCAACGGGTTCTCGCGGCCAGCTCGCTTCTTTGCGGCCGCCTGAAAGTCAACCAAACCGACATGTGGGTCCTACGCCATATCTGGGATACCGAAGAGCAGCAGGATGTTCTTGCGTCCATGGTACAGGACACGCTGGCCAAAGCAAGCGAGGAAGCGAAGGCCACGAGTCATACTCGCTCGCGGGGAACCGAGGCGCCGGACCCGGAGCATCTGGCCCAGGATCTCAGTCGTCTTGCGGCGACTTTGGAGAACGGGGAACTTCCGCCTGGCGAGCTGTCATGCCTTAAGGACCAACTCAGCCTCTTGGCGGCCCGATGCCAGTGGGTTCAGGGTGAACAGCAACGTACGTTCCTCGAACAAAAAGTCGACGCCCTCTGGGAACAACTGGGAGGGCAGCCGTGAGCCAAGTGTGGGCTGTATGCATTCGCCGAAGCGATGCCGACTCGCTTGGTCGCCTTTGGCGGATCGCGGGGATCAAGGTCTGCGAAGATGAAGGGAACGTATGGCTGCGCGGGTGCAACGTCGACGAGATCACCGACAACCTGCTCCGAACGCTTCCTTCCATCGAGCGGTTTACCGTGCTGCCGGACCGACAGCTTATCGCCTCCGGAAACACCGTTCCCAAAGGCTTTTTGCCGGAAGGCACATGGACCGACTTGAGGGAATGGATGTCGATCCGGTTGCCGACGGCCGGTTTCGGCGGCGACTGCACGAACCAGGTTGCCCTGAGGCTCATTCGCTGTCACATTCCTTTGGAACCGAATCTGTTGGTCACGACATGGACCATTTGGAGCGACTACACAAAAGAAGCGGCTCAAATTCGCCTCGACCCGCTTTCGTTCGCCATGACAACGGGCGAGCGAGTTGCCGTCCGAGGCACGCCGTTGCCGCCGATCAGGGGCCACCGGTTCGTCCAGCAACAGGGCGTTGCCACTCCGGTCGGCTGGACCTGGACGCCATCGGTCGACCCGGACGTGGTTCGTGAATCGCTTCGGCTTGAAACCAACGACTTGGCCTTGCTGCACACCAACGGCGAGTGGGATCATATTTTGGCAGACGATTTCGTTCAGGCTTCGCGATCGGCAGTTCGAATTTCCATGGGAGACACGCTCGATGCCTGACGAAGCACACAACTATCTGCATTCTCAGTACGACACGTTCTGGCAATGGCAGGACTCCGGAGAAGTTGTCACTTGGGCCGATGGTAAGACGATCGCTTTTCGCGAGGAGCTGGCCGCCGTTTTGCAGTACCTCGCGCCGCAAGGCTTACCGCCTTTGGGAGCGGTCTTGCTGCTCTTGGCTGCCACCCATGACAATTGGAGCGAATCGTCCGACGAGCTTGGCATTTTATCCGGGATCCTCCGTGGGCCAAACGACTCGAATTCCCATATCAGTCTTCTCTCGTCAGTTCTCGGTAAACTTGACAAAATCAGGTACTTGGAGTCCGACCTGCGACATACCCTGGCAGCGAAGCAAAATCTTGCGGATCTCGTCTTCTCCGGACTCAAAGATCGAACTTCCCACGAGCTGGCCCAAGCGGTCGTATGCCGGTTCGAAGAAGGCTTGGGTGAGGAGTTATTCGTTCATGAAACAGGGGGGCGTCAACCGAATTCCGCCGCCTCCGCACTCGTGCGCGACTTGCGGTGCCTCGATGCGGGTCTCGATCGCGTCGACTCTCAATCCTTGAGACTGCGACTTCAAACCGGTTTGGATGAGATGCCACAACCGGCGGATATCGATCTGGCGCCTGCCCAACAAGTTCGGGCTCTGTTGGCGGAACTTATTGACGACGAGGAGTATCGGGCTATCGCCTCGCTCGCGAAGAACCTGATGGCGGCAGTAACACTGCCACGCAGTGTCTCGGATCATGAAGAGTTGCCAATCGGCGGTGTCTCGGATATCTCGAACCGGGGACAACTCGATCGCCTTTTGCTCAGCGAGTTGGTCCACGACGACCTGACCTTGGCCATCCGTGTCGCCGTGAATGAAGCGATGTACCTTCGTCACGAATCGCCACCCCGGACGCCAACCCGCCAGCGGGCCGTGTTGCTCGAGGCCGGAATCCGATCGTGGGGTGTCCCCCGGTTCTATGCGACGGCGGTTGCCTTGGCCCTGGTTGCAACGGCAGATTCCCATTCACAGATCATGACCTATTGTGCCCGCGGGAAATCCATCGAACCGGTCGACCTGACGACTCGTGCAGGACTCGTTAAACATCTGGCGACGCTGGAGCCCGAACTTCATCCGGGCGATGCCCTGCGAGCCTTTTTGGATACGGTTGCCGACAGCGAAGAAGCCACGGAACCGGTACTGGTGATTACGGAAGATGCGTTTGAGTCCTCCGAATTCCGGAAGGCCGTTGCTTCGCAGGACATCAACCTTTTGCACGTGGCCACGGTCAATCGCGACGGGCAATTTCGTCTGATCGAGAAAACCGGCCGCGGACACAAGATGATCCGAGAAGCACAGCTCTCGCTTGACGAACTGCTGGCTACGCCGAAACGCCATGGGCTCGGACTGCTCGACCGAACCTGGGCCTCCGACTTGCCGGCCATCCTTTCGGTGACTCCGTTTCCGCTCCTGCTTTCCAGAGAGGTGGAGTCAACCCGAATGTGTGAAGTGGAGGGCCGCGGCGTACTGGCCTTCCCCAAGGATCGCCGCTTGCTGCATTGGACTCAAGCCGGTAGAGGAGCACGGCAAATCGCCGACAACCTTCCCGGCGGATCGCTTCAGTGGTCATCCCGAACACCACAAAATGGCATAGTCAGAGCCGTCTTTGGCCATGCCACAGGATTACATCTACTTGAAATCGATCTCGATCACATGCAATGTAACTCGCAGAAGTTGGAAATTGACCAAAGAGCCCGCGCCATCTGCTCACACAACGGCGTGTTGTTCGCGGTGTTTCATGATCGTGTTCAAGTTTTCAACGTACTCGGCGAGGTAATTCAAACTCTGGCATTGCCGACCGGTGTGTTATGGGATCGTGCGAGGTTTTTTCGTGGCAATCCTTTTCATTGTTGGCACGCACTTTCCTACGACGGCAAAACCGCTTGCCTCGAACGAGTTCTTGACGAGAGTGCCGTTAAGTGCTCACTGCTAACATTGTTCGAAAGAGACGGCTTCGGCGGGCCGATCGGCGTGACGACGAAAGGTGATCTCTATGCAACAGCAACCAACACGATTCGCAAAACCCATCTCGGGCTATCGCATAACGTTCAGGTTGCGGCAATAAGCGCCGATGGCCGTCGGGTCGCACTGAGACAAGCAGCTATCACCACATC
>JASFHG010000156.1:0-7813 GCA_050123355.1 Planctomycetia bacterium | reverse complement strand
CCACAGATCGCGAAAAACAGAAAAGAGCTATTGCAAAAAGAATATGCCAGAGGCTTGGTACTTGCTCCTTTCTTTGAACAAAAAGCTTTTCGCCGCCTAGCCGCTGATCGCGACATTCGACCGGAACTTCAAGACGCAGAATTAAAACTCGACATCAATGGCACTGGAGCCACTAACGTTATTCGCGCATATATATCAGACTCCGATCTTATAACATCAGTAATTACAAAAACGCTTTTAGATGCTCTTAATAAAATCTTCGAGCCAGACTGCACGTTCACTGAAATTACGATTCAGCAACACAAAACATCTGGCAGATATAGTGAACATGAAGTTTACTTAACAGAAGAGACCAAAGGATCAATTGAACTTAGCATGTCCGGTAGCGGCCTTAAAACCGTAATGCTGGTATTACTGAATACACTTGTCATTCCAAAACTTGAACAACAAACTCTCGGTAGCCGTCCTATAAAAAACTACATTTTTGCCTTCGAGGAACTAGAAAACAATTTACATCCGGCATTACTCCGACGTTTATTTCGATATATAGAGGATTTCGCCAAAACTCATAAGTGTCATTTCTTTATCACTACGCATTCCAGCGTCGTGATTGACCTATTTGCCCAATCTCCCAATGCACAGATCGTGCATGTAACACATAACGGTAAAACCGCTACCACCCAAACCGTAAAATCATTCAATGAATGCAATAACATTTTGAATGATCTTGGAGTCCGAGCCTCCGATCTACTTCAAGCAAACGGTATCGTTTGGCTAGAAGGACCATCGGATAAAATCTATTTCAACCGATGGATCAATTTATTTAGCGACGGTGAGCTGCAAGAACATCGGGACTATGAGTGCGCGTTCTTTGCCGGATCTCTCTTATCTCATTTTGACGCGAAAGCCGAAGACAACGAAGCGATAGACATTTTGCGCATTAACCGAAACAATATTCTGATTGCCGATAGTGACAAAACTTCCGAAGAGGCACCATTGAAACCTCGCGTGGAACGCATGCAAGCGGCAATGAAAAAACATGGTGGGCTGACTTGGGTAACACAGGCAAAAGAAATCGAAAACTACATCCCAGCAGAAGCTTTCAAGCAAGCATACGGCATTGAAGGAGATTTGCCTGAAATAGGAATATACGAAGAGTTTGACAAAAACGAAGAGGAAAACCCTGGCTACTGGCAACGGCATAGAAATCGTAAAACGTTGGACAAAGTTCAATTAGCCAAAGACGTAGAACCTTATTTGAGCCGCGAATTGCTAGAAAATCGTTTCGATCTTGTCGAAGAAATGGAAAAAATTTGCGACAAGATCCGAAAATGGAACACTACATAACATTTAAACATCCTGCCGCTTCGCCTGCGTCCCTTCAGGACTTACAACATTATTGCGTTTCCTCGTCCGGGGGTTGAAACCCCCGGCTACGCGCCGAGGCCCCTTCGGGGCGTATGATTGTATCCCTTACTCAATATATCAAGCCAAATCTCGGGGGGCGGACGATTGCATCCCTTGCGCAATACGTCATCTCTTACACAACATGCCATAACCAAACATCATAGCCAAACCTTTTTTTGATCACGATAAACGAGGAAACTGATGGCCGGTACCTTCTCGAAACTGCTCGTTCATGTCGTCTTCAGCACGAAAAATCGTGCGTCTCTTATCTCGAAGCAATGGCAAAACGAACTCTACCAATACATGGGTGGGATCATCCGTAGCGAAGAAGCAACTTTGATCGAAATTGGCGGCACGGCCGATCATGTCCATCTACTCGTGCAGACCAAGCCGATCCATACCCTTTCCGGGCTTCTCAAAGCGATCAAGGGCAAATCGTCGAAATGGGTCAATGACCAAAAAGAAAAGTATCGCAAATTCGGTTGGCAAGATGGATACGCGGCCTTTACGGTTAGCGAATCGCAAGCTCGGCGAGTGGTCGATTACATTCATTCTCAGGAAGAACACCATAAGAAGATCGATTTTAAAGCCGAGTTTATCGCTCTTCTAAAAAAACATGACGTTGAATATAAAGAAGAGTATCTTTGGGGATGAGGTTGGCGTGATTCGTTCGCCTGCGTCCTTTCAGGACTTCTGATATTGTGGTGCGTCCATGATCCGGGGGCTTAAGCCCCCGGCTACGCGCCTGGGTCCCTTCGGGACAAACAAATCGCGGACATGAAGTCCGCGGCTAACGAACGTACACACAGATAGAACGATTTCACTCGTGTATGAAATACAAATACTATGAGAATCGCCGATAGCATCGCCTACCGCACCCGGCATTTGAAGCGGATGACGCCGCCTTGGTTGACGTTTAGGGCGTTTTTGAGCTCCCAGCGGAGGACGGTGGTGCCGGTGTCGGTCAGTTCCATCGAGAAATCGGCGGGCAGGGTCGTGTCGGTGCTTCCTTCGACATACTCGAAGCGAGCGGTCAGGTTGTCCATCAACACGATGTTGCCGATTGGCTGGTTGCCGGTGTTGTCGAAGCGTAGAGTGAACTCGACCACTTCGCCCGGCTTGGCGGCGGCGGTCGACGCGATCTTGCACAGACGCAACTTCGGGCGGGCCGGCGGCTCGTCCACCGTGTAGATCGAGAACGGCTTGTCGGCCTCGGTAAACGCGACCGCTTCGACGCCGTCCAAGACGATCTCGACATGCTCGAATCGCGACCAGACGATCGCGGCCGCAACGCCACGGGCCAGAACGGCGCTCTCGCTCATCTCAAGCCGTCCTTCTTTGATCATCGCCAGCTTCTGGTAAGGAAGGACGCTGCCCGAGGCACCTTCCAAATTGGTCGCGGTCGAGATCGCTTCGTCCTGCTGTTTATTGTCGAAGATAACCGGCGGCTGGGTGCCATACCCATCGCCTAGCTGGACAAACTGCTCGCCATGCCAGACTTCCTGCTTCGATCCCTGGCGAGCCAAATGCTCGGGCAACGTGACCCCGCCTGCTTGAAACACTTGTCCTTCAGAGACAAGACTGGTCACCTTGCGGACCGCACTGAACCGTGGGGCATAGACGCAGACTTGGTTCGACGCCTCGACCATCGTCTGGCCGTCGAGCGTATCGAAATGGGCAACCGTATCTTCCGACTCCAATCCGTAGACAGTCCAATCGGGCGCGACCTCGACCGCCAGACCCCGATCGCCGCCATCGACCAGATACTCGTCTCTCGGCCACGGCCGCTTCAGCCCGTCCGGCTTCCACGAACCGTTTCCATCGCACCCGGCTCCCTCCGGACACACTCCCGGCATGCCCACCTGCATCGGCTCGACCATCTGACACGCCATGTCGCCTCCCATCTGTTCCATCGGGGCAGGGCAGGGGGGCATACCGCTTTCGCTCGGCAACGGCGGCACGCTCCGACACGCGCAAAGCAGAATCGCGGTCGTCGCAATCAGGACAGCTTGGAAAATCGACGGACGAAGTTTCATGATCGCTCTATTCTTCTCAACGTTAACGCCGCGTTTTGGGTGGACGCGCCAGCACTCGAACCTGTGGTTCCGGACGACGGGCCTGATCCTTGACGACCGGGCGAGACGCCACCTCGGGCACGACAAAACGCTGGAGTGGTGGACATCCGAACAGGAATCGGGGGCTCGGCCGACCTGCCTGCTGGGGCACACGACCGCCAAGCCGCAGGATCGCCACCGGGCGTCCTAAAATATCCGCTTCGACCAACGGGTCTTTGCCCGGGGCCACGTCGAACCAGGTCTGCTCGCCCGGGATCGAGTTGTTCGACGCCTGGATCGACTTCGGATCTTCGAGGTAGATCACCCGCGTGACAAATTTCCCGGCTGCGGCCAACTGGAGGTCCTCGGCGGTAATCTCGATGGGGATCGGGAAATCGAGTTCCCTACCCTTCGGTGGATAGACCCGATCGATCAGTTCGATCGTCGGAAAGACCTCCGCACCTTCCTGGAACGGGATATTAATGGCCCGAAGTCGATAGACCGACCCGACCAACAGCCCGACCTTGGTCGATTTTGCCTCGGGCTCACTGAAAGTTCCCCCCTCAGCCATCGAGATCAAGACACCCTTGGGGACCTTGATCTCGACAGGCTGAAAGTATCCGTGCAACGGTCCGCCCCGCGCGAGGCGCACACTACCAATCGCTCCCGGTGGCAGCACACTACCATGATAAAAGTGGGCCTTCTGCTCTTGGCTCCAAGCAGAGCTTGCGAAGAAGGCACCAAAGGCAACTGCCACTATTACCGTCATTCGAGCGGCTCGCCCCAAACGAGGTATCGATTTCCACGTCGGGTTGCAGAGCGTTTGGACCATTGTCGCGGATCTGAACATGACTTTGTTTTCTTATAAGTGAATATATACTTTTAGAGAAACCATGTTCCCTAAAAGCAAAAAGGTCAAAACGGCTCCCTTTCCGTTTCGCGGCACGGAAAGGGAGCGTCTGGACACCTATCTTTCATCTTTCGCGATCGACGCCTATTTTAAACCCGCCCGAAAACCTTTTGGCCGCTCAACATGTTGTTGGCCGCAAAGACTTCCCTGGCCGTTTTCGGATAGACTCTTAATCGATCGCCGACAAAACATTCATCCATCTGCCTTAAGGTTGGCAGTTGGTTCCATCACACGTGCCGGTGGGACATGTGTCGCACGGCACTTCACACGGCACCTCACACGGTGCGTACGTTCCTTCGCGGACGCATTGGATCTTGTTTCGCAACGGCTGATGGAACAAGTTGAGTCCGCCAAAGGTATTTTCGACAATCCGAACGTGATTGACCGGCTTCGGATAGCTGATACCGGGGCGATGCTTGACATCGACCCGCATCTTCTTAACCGGATTCGGAATGTGAACTCGAGTATGATTCTTGATCACGTGCTTTTGCAGGCCGGCCGGCGTTCCCAGCGGAACGTGCGGAGGACCGACAAGACCGATCGGCGTGCCACAACTGGGCAGGCCATACTGAGGACCGGTCACGCCAGAGATATAGTTCGACGGCGTCGCGCCACCAACGTAGGGCCCGGCACCTTGCGGCGGAATGGCCATGCCCATCGGTGCACCGGTCGGACCACAGTCGCATCCGGCGACATACGAAGCGGGCATCACACCGCCCATGTCAATCTCTTGACCGGGAATTTCGAGGTCCTTGTTACCCAACCGGATAATACCGAGGATCGCACCACGACGGTCCGCTTCGGCGATCGGATCTTCGCCCGGATCGAGTCGCGTGCTCACGAGCGTTTCGACGCCCGCTTCGGCGAGACCTTGAAATTCGGGATCGGGTAGGTAGATCACCTTCGTGACGAAGTTGCCGCTGAGCACCTGACGGAAATCTCCATCGGTGAACTGGACCGGTACCGTATTGTGCGCCAAGAAGGCGGCCGTACGCGGCAGCGTCGGAGCAACTTCCAACGTCGGGTAGAGTTCCACACCCTCGTGACCCGGGATGTTGGTCAACTTCATACGATAGATTCCACCCTGCCGGAAATTATACGGAGCAGGGCAAATCAACGGTTCGGAATCGAAGTGGCCCGTCTGCGTATCCCATTGGATCGTCATGCCTGCGGGCCCGACAAACGCGATCTGCGAATTTTGGGCCGGAGCCGGCGGGTTGGGCGCTTCCATCATTACACCAGGACCAGGGCCTCCAACGCCGGGGCCCGGGCTAACAAGCATGTCCGCAGGCGGGGCGTTATGGGTAAAGGGTCCTTTACAGCCGACCATGGCGACTGCAATTACAAGTAAGAGCACAAATTGTTTCATAGGTGTCCCCCCTATAAAAAATGTGAACGGCAACATACCACCTGCCAACCTCAAATCACGGTGTCGTGCAACGACGGAGGCCGGAAGTGATATAGACCTTATTGAGTCATCCGTTTAAAATGACGCCGGGTTGGAAATTCCACCCGGACAAGACGCCGACAAGACGCCTCTAAGGTCCAAGTTCGGTCCGATACAATGCAATTCTTTGGAAAATCCGTCAGAACCAATAAAATGAGAGCAATCCGGACGATACTTACAACCGCATGCATTTTCACTATCCTCGCAGGACACGCACAGATTAACGCACAAATTACCCAGACCTCCACGGTGTCCGCAAAAGACCGACTCGACCAGGCTGTCCAAAACATCGAACGATGTAACGCTATCCAAGGGGAGATCACCTATCTGACCAACTTGCTCGGCCATCAGATCAATGGCAAGGGAACCTACGCCGAGCTGCGGAGCAGACGGATTCCCTATTTTCGCCTGGAGTTGAAGATCCCTCTCGATGACAAGATGGGCATTTTGGCGAAAGTGTGTGATGGGCGGTATCTCTGGAGCTATTGCAAGGTGCTCGACCATGAAGAACTCGAACAGATCGATATGGATCGGGTCCAAGAAGCTTTGGAAGAAAAGCAGGGCAACCAGCCGGGCAGCCGTTTTCCGAACACCCCCTCCGCCTTTGCGGCCATAGGGGAAGGGGGGATCGCCAACATGCTCCGGCAACTCAAAAAGAACTTCCTATTCGACACACCCACCGAATCGAAACTCGATCGGATGCCGATCCTGCGTCTCGAAGGAACGTGGAGCCGCCGCAATCTCACGAAATTTCTTCCCGATCAAAAAGAAGACATCAAGCAAGGTAAAACGCCCGACCTCTCGAAGTTGCCCGCCCATATTCCCGATCGGGTCGTCATAAGCCTTGGCCGGCAAAATCTCTTTCCCTATCGGATCGAGTATCTCCGCACGGACCGAGCTAAATCGAAAAACTCGGCAGCGGGGCAGGGGGGTGAATCACTCATGACGATCTACTTCCACAACGTCCAGTTCACCCCGGAGATCAACGAGTCCTATTTCGACTACCGCCCCGGCGAACTCGAACCGGTCGACAAAACCCACGATTATATCAAGCGGCTGAAATAACGAAACTCACTAACATTAATCACGCTCTTTTCCTGGAGTCGTACCATGAACCTCGAAAAACTTTGGGAAGATCATTCGGACCTGATCATCGGCATCGGGTATAAAGTGCTCTTGGCAGTCGCGATCCTGATCGCCAGTTGGATCTTGGTAAAAGTCGTCAAGCGTGCGATCGAGAGGGTGCGACGCCTCGACCATACGCTCGTGCCGGTCCTGATCAGCATCGCTCGATATGCTATCTATACCGTCGCCGTCGTGATCATACTCAGCATCTTCGGGGTCAACACGACCAGCCTGATCGCTCTGCTCGGTGCGGCAGGTATCGCGATCGGCCTGGCACTTAAGGACACGCTGGGCAACATCGCGGCGGGCATGATGCTCCTTTTGCTCCGACCGTTCAACCGAGGTGATGCGATCCAGTGCTCGGCCGCCGCGGGCACGGTCGACAAGATCGATCTCTTCGCCACCACAATCCACACCTTCGAGGGTCTGTACGTCTCGGTCCCGAACGGCACGCTCTGGAGCAGCGCGATCACAAACTTCTCGCGCAACAGCAAACGGCGAATGGACATCAAGGTCGGAATCAGTTACGGCGACTCGATCGAACGCGGCCTGGAAGTCCTCCGAGCCATCATCGCCGACGAGCCCCGCTTTCTCGAAGACCCCGCCCCGGAGACGATGGTCAGCTCGCTGGGCGATAGCGCGGTCACGATCGAGATGCGTGCCTGGGCCATGAACTCCGACTACTGGGCCGTCTTCTGGAAAACGAACCGCGCGGTCAAAGAACGCATCGAAGCCGCCGGCCTCTCGATCCCGTTCCCGCAACTCGATTGTCATGTGGTAGAGAAGAGGACAGAGGACAGATAACAGAGGACAGGAAGAACCGCAGAATATCAAACTTGGTATTTCCAAGTTTCGGCTTTCGTAAATCTC
>JASFHG010000155.1:0-7833 GCA_050123355.1 Planctomycetia bacterium | reverse complement strand
CACGCTCAGTAAAGGGGCATCGCCTGTTCGAAAACCGAAAGTTGACGATCGGTTCGCAATACCAGTTCCCGACCGACGAGTCGGTCTCGTTCCGCGTCGTCGACAGCAAATCGGCGGTCCGCGCGTTCCTCGATGCGGCTCCCAAGCAACCGCTCGGCCCCCTGGGCCAGATCGTTCTTCAGGTCGTCGACAATCCCGAGTCGTCGCCAACAACATATCGCTTCTCGCTCGAAAAGATGTTGCAAGAAGGGATCGTCCCGATCGATGACACAACGCTCCGCGTTCAGGTCACGCAGTTTGTCCCCTCAAAGATGCAAGCACGACTGGCGATCTTCGACACCGAGAAAAAAGGAGTCAAGCCACGCATCATCTTGCTCAGTGCACTGACGCCGATCTTCAATCTGCAAGATCCGGACGGTGAGGTGTTCGGCAGCTTCTGGTTCTCCGCCATGCCCGCCATCACCTCCTCAAAAGACAAAGAGTCGGAAAAACCCTCGTCGGCAAAAGACGCGTTTTTCAAATCGCTTCAAGAGATCATGAAATCGCAGCCACAGGCGATCGTGGACGCCGACATTTCGATGGAAAAGGTTCAGCGGATGTTCGACTCGGCCCGAATGCCGCGTGTCGACCTGATCCAAGGCCCCGGCGACGCACTGACCGACTCCTCCAAAAACACGCCACAACTCTACATCCGAAAGTGGGACGGCCGACAGGTCACGGCGGCCGGGCCTTTCGATCCCGACGCAAAACAAATCGAGTGGTTCGCCGAAACCGGCCGACCGTTGCGAGTAAAAGTCCGATACACCCCGGCCGAGGAGCCGGGCGAGATCGTCCGTCCGATCTCCTACAAAACACACGTCCCCGACGAACAACGGTCGCGAGCATCGCAACGGGTGCAAGTCCGCTTGACCGTCGGCCAGATGTGCGAAACGTTTTGGCTCACCGATCGAAGCGTTTCGAAAGATCCTTCCGAGTTACAAAAAACGATCATCGACCGGAATCAGCATGTAAACCTCACGCTCCGTCGGAACGAAATTCAGCTCGGGTTCGGAGTGCATCTGGATGACTTCTCGGTCGAGTACAGCCCGGGCCACCCGCAGCCGACACGGTATGCAAGCCAGATCGATTTTGTCCACTTACCGAAACCGGATGAGAAAAAAGATATCCCGGCTTATGAAACGGATATAACGGTCGAGGGGAATCGGCCCGCCACGTTCAAAGACCCCTCCGATGGACGGGTGTATCGTTTCTTCCAAAACAGCTTCAACGGCCCTTACCAGCCGGGCGACAAAGAGTTCGAGCAATTTGTGGGCGGGGCGCAAAAGCGAAACTCACTCTATTTTTCCTATTTTGGCGTTGCTTACGATCCGGGCCGCTTTTGGAAGTATGCCGGCTGCTTCATGATCATCTTCGGAATCGCGATTATGTACTACATGAAAGCCTATTTTTTCCGCCGGTTTTCTGATAGAATAAAGCAATAGCGGAGGGTTGATCCCTGCGTGATTATCGACGCGTCAACCGACGTCATGATCGACTGGTGGCGTGTCGATCCCACCACCTTCCTTTCCTACCTTTATTACTCTAATTTTTTAGTGAGGGAGAATGATCATGAAAAAAATCTCTCGACGAGACGCACTCAAGGCGGGCTCCGTTCTCGCGGCCGGCTACTGGCTCGGCACTACGCCCAAAGCGAAAGCGGCATCGGCCAACGACAAACTCAACATCGCTTGCATCGGTATCGGCGGCCGAGGTGCGGCGAACATCAAAGAGCTGCAAGGCGAAAACCTGGTCGCGCTTTGTGATGTCGACAAGAAACGGGGCTTCAAGATGTTCAAGAAGTTTCCCTTGGCTCGACGCTTCACCGACTATCGCAAGATGTTCGACTGGATGGACAAGGAGATCGACGCGGTCGTGATCAGCACCCCCGACCACACCCACTTCCACCCGGCCCGCGAAACGATCTTAAGAAACAAAGCATGCTACTGCGAGAAACCGCTGGGGCACTCGGTCTGGGAATGTCGCGAGTTGACCCGGCTGGCAAAAGAAAAGAACGTCCCGACCCAGCTCGGCAACCAGCGCCACGCGTTCAAGGAAATGCGACGTACTATCGAGGCGGTCCAGTCCGGCGTGATCGGCCCGATCGAGGAAGTCATCTGCGTCATCGGCGGCAAACGAGGGATGCTCGATAAGCCGACCAAGTTCCCTCCGATCCCGAAAACGTTGAACTGGGACCTCTGGCTCGGCCCGATTGCCAATGCAAAAGATTATAAGTACACACCTCAACTCTGCCCGTACAAGTGGCGGTTCTGGTGGGACTTCGGCACCGGCGAGACAGGCAACTGGGGCTGCCACATCCTCGACATCCCCTACTGGGCGCTCGGCCTGAAGTATCCGACACGGGTTGACGCAACCGGCCCCGAGGTCGATCCGCTCCGGACGCCGATCAGCATGAACGTCACCTACCAATTCCCCGGCAACGACGACCGGGGCCCGGTCACGCTCAAGTGGATCCACAGCGAGGAAATGACCGGCAAGCTGAAAAAGAAATACGGCCTGAACCCGAAGGAACCATACAACACCTACTTCGTCGGCGAAAAGGGCGTCATCGGAGCCGGGTTCAAAGAACACGAGATTAAACTGAACGATGGCTCGAAGCCGCCGAAGATCGAAAAGTCGATCCCCAACTCGCCCGGATTTTATCAAGAGTTTATCACCGCGGCGAAAGGCGGCCCACGCGCGACGTGCGATTTCGTCGAGTACACCGGCCCGCTGGCCGAGACGGTCCTGCTGGGCAACATGGCCTATCGGGCGGGCGGCTTCGATTGGGACGCCGAGAACCTGAAAGCGGTCGGAAACGACAAGGCCGACGCGTTGGTCCGCTCCGAATACCGTAAGGGCTGGAAAGTTTCTTGATCCATTACAATAGTCAATCAAGCCGAAATTGGGACGTCAGTCCCTATTCCGGATCCGAAATAGGGCACGCTTCGCGGCCCAATTCCGGCTTGGATATTTGTAACTTTAAATACCTGAGACTCAATAAACACTTTACTTATTTCACCATGATACCAGAGCCATGAAAAACTACTCCTCCAAACTCCAGCGACGTGATTTTCTAAAAGGCGTACTCGGCCTTTCCGCGGCAGGCATCCTTCATCTGCCGGCGTTGGGTGCACCGAAAAAACCGGTCGACCCCTGTCGGATCGCCCTGCTGGCCGACACCCACATCAACGAAGACCTGACCGTCCCCACTCGCGGGATTTTCCCGGCGGCTCATTTCCGAGTCGTGGTCCAGCAGATTTTGAGTCTACCGCAGCTACCCGTCGCGGCGACCGTCAGCGGCGACTGTGCCAACCAAAGGGGAAAGCCGGGTGACTACAAAATGCTGGCAAAGCTGCTCAAACCGCTCCGTGAAGGTGGCATACCCGTATACCTGCTGTTGGGCAATCACGACAATCGCGAAAATTTCTGGAAAGCCTTTCCCAAGCAGAAAGAGAACCTGGCCAAAATTCCGGAAGAAGAACGGCACGTCAAAGTGCTCTCGACAGAAAATGTCGACCTCTTCCTGCTCGATTCCCTGATCCGCCCCAAGCATACGCCCGGCAGGTTGGGAAAGAAGCAATTGCAGTGGGTCGATGAAAAGCTGAAAGAACACACCGACAAACCGGTCATCCTGATGGCCCATCACGATACTCGCAAGCAGCCACAAAAAGCGCTCCAGGATTACGAAAAACTCTTCGCGATCATGAAACGTCATCCGCAGGTGAAAGGCTATTTCTTCGGCCACCTCCATCGATGGTTCCAAAACAAAAACGAAGGCCTGTGGGAAGTATGCATCCCCACGACATCCCATGTGTTTAAAGAAACGACTCCAACCGGTTGGGTGGAAGCCACGTTCAAACCCAAAGGGGCCTCGCTGAAGGTTCACACGATCAATGAACATCCCAAGCAGGGCGAGGTCGTCGAACTCGCCTGGCGGGAATAGTGCTACTTATTAAAAAGGTAAATGCCATGTCTCAATCCTCTTCAACGTTATCGCGACGAAATTTTATGCAAGCGGCGATGGGCCTCGGTCTTTCGGCGGCGGGCGTCCTGTACTTGCCCGCGCTGGCCTCGCCTCGCAAGCCGGTCGGGCCGGACCACTTCGCGTTCCTCTCCGATATCCACATCCGCGAAAAGCCGCTCCGCAAGATCTATACCCCCGACCCCTTCGCGAAGGTGATCCAGCAAATCCTCGCCCTGCCCGAGCTGCCCACCGCGGCAGTCGTCTGCGGCGATTGTGCCAGCCTGAAGGGAAAGTCCGAAGATTACAAGCTCCTCGATCAACTGCTCAAACCGCTGCGTGAGGGTGGAGTACCGATCTATCTGATCCTCGGCAATCACGACGTTCGTGACGCCCTCTGGAAGCAATTTCCGAAGCAAAAAGGGAAAGAAGGAGCGTTCGACGAGCCCAAACACATCAAAGTGCTCTCCGCGCCGAGCGTCCATCTTGTTATGCTGGACTCCAAGGTCACGAAGGATTTCACGTTCGGTCGCTTGGACAAGGATCAGATGGCATGGCTCGACGCCAAGCTGGGCGAGTTGGCCGACCGGCCGGTGATCTGCATGGCGCATCACGGTCCCAACTTCCCCTACAGCCCGTTGAGCGACTATGACGAGATGTGTGCTGTTTTCAAGAAACACCCGCAGGCAAAGGCCTACTTTTGCGGCCATGCCCACGAGTGGTATCACCAGCAGCACAAAGAGGGCAAGCATTGGGAAGTGTGCATCCCGTCGACAGCCTACGCGTTTAAAAAGAAAGAGCCGACCGGATGGCTCGACGTACAGTTCGATCCGAAGGGAGTCAAGCTCACGCTCCACGCGTTGGACGAAAAACACCCCAAACATAAAAAGCCGGTCAAGTTGGTTTGGAAATCTTAACGGTTTAGCGGTCGAATGGAATTCGACGCGTTTTAAAAAAACACACCAACACCGAACACGTCGAACTCCGTTCGACCGCTAAACTTCGAAATTTACGGAACCAACTAAATTCAGAAGTTCCATTTAAATCACTACGGAAAGAGCGTTTTCATGCAGGACGTTTTGACGCTTCGGTTTTGGATTCATCAACGGGCTTGGCTTGCAGGATGCGTTCTGGTGCTGGCCCTGTTCTCGAACGTTTGCCAGGCAAGCCAGGTCGACTGGGGACCGTGGCAGCGTGTGCCGGTACTCGATCACGGGCGGCGGATGCCGCTGGACACTTTTGCCCGCTACGTGGTCCGCGACATCACCGGCCGCGAGAATCCCAAGCTCTATCCGCCAGGCGACGTAAAGGCTCTCGATCCTCAAGCCCGTGCAACCGTCGAACGTCTCTTCACGAACAACCAACTTCGCAAGTTCACGGCCGCCGAACTGCTCTACTGCTGGACGATCGAGCCGGAAGCCTGGGAGCAGATCCCGGTCCTCTCCCTGAGCAACGAATCGCTACGCAAAAAACTCGGTGCCCCAATCTACGGCCCGACAGGCGGACGTTTGAAACATATTTCGGTCGACGATTTTGAGGCTCACCTCGCCGACATCCAAGATCTCCGCGAAAACATGGCCCAGCGCCAACGCGAGGCCAAGCAGCGTCAGCAGCAGTTCCAGCCAACCCGCGAAGACGAGGCAATACTCCAGTTGATTCGGGCCTACAACCTCTACCGCTCGATCGTCTTCCTCCCCAACCAACAAAACCGCATCAGCCACCAGTTTCAAAGCGAGTACCTGACGATCGACCGGACCTGGCAAAAGATACTCCCTCATCTTCAACCATGGCTCCAGCTCAACCCGAAAGATAACGCCTTCTCGTTGGCCATTCGGCAAACGAACGATGCGATCGAAGAACTTGCCTGGCTGATCCGTGCACCAAAAGTGGAGACCGTCCAACTGGCCGATGCAGCCTCCAAATTGGCAGATACGGCAAACCGGTTGGTCACAGAGGTCGAGAAAAATCGAAAGAAAATCTTCGATACCAAAACCTCGGACCAAGAAAAAGACTCTCTCGAAAAAGTACGTGCCATACTGAACCGGTTGGCCGTCGAAACGAATCGGCTGGCCAACAGCGCTCGTTTGCTTGCACTTTCGCTCTACGACGAAGGGGATCGCTCGATCCGCGTCGTGCCGACACTGAACCGGCTGACCCTACTCAAAGAGCGGGATCCCAAAACGGCCCCCTCACCGTGGCTCAATCTCCAAACCATACTCTACGCACCCAAATCGGTGCTGAAGGAGATGCCGCAGGAGAAAGTGACCGCCGTCCGCGAGGCGTTCGAGGCGGCCCGACAAGATTATCTTAAGCTGGGCCGCGAAGACGATTCCATCGAATCGCTCAACACCTCGCTCGAAAAATTCACCAAGCAACTTCGCTCCTTGGGCGAGACCATGACCGAACAACGGGCCAAGCTCGACCAGCAAGGACTGGACCAATCGCTGTTGACGCAAACCACCTACCCACCAGCCGGCACCTTCGAGACCGAACTGAACTACAACCGTGTCGATCCGTTCCTCTGGGCGTGGATCTTGACGGTCGCGGCGATCGTTTTCTTCGCACTCGCCTGGGGCTTTGCTCGGACGCCGATGTTCACCGTCGGCCTTCTGCTCTTGGTACTCGGGCAGGTGGCCACGTGTTACGGGCTGTCGCTTCGCATGATGATTACGAAGATGGTACCGGTGACAAACATGTACGAAACGATCCTCTTCGTCGGGGCGACCGTCGGCATCCTGACCATCTTTGTCGGCATCTATCCGATCTTGCAAGCCGGGCTGACCACCGCGTGGCGTCTGACCGCGTGGCCTGTCAGCGCGGAGGCAAGATCGATGACCGACGAACAACTCTGCCTGGCCGGTCCTCTTGCGTCACACATGATGCGATGGTTTTGGTTCGGCATCCGTGTCGGGCTGGCAGTCGGCGTGGTTTACGTCCTGGCGATCGGCTCATTTAGCCCCGATGGCGAAAAATCGGTCCTCGGCCTGATACCCCGTATCCCGGGCCAAAGCATCGACAGTTTCAAGGACATTCTCCCTTGGCTCGGCAAACTCGTGACGGCCAACGCAGGGATTGGCACGACGCTCGGGGCGGTCGTCCTCTGGCTCGTGGGGCTCGCGATCCTTGCCTGGGCCGTCTGGTTTATCCCACGTGCCCTGCCGACACTGTTGATGGCGCTGGTGTTGGTACCGGTCTCCTGGCGTCAGCTCGGCCTTCGCGACCGATTACCCGAAACGCTCCAGCGCCGCTCCTACCTGATCACCGGTGCCCTTGTAGCCCTGCTGCTCTACCTGGTCGGCTACTTCACGCCGCAGTCGGTCTTCAACCGGGACGTCGACTCCGGAATGCAACCGATCTTGCGGAATAATTTCTGGCTTGCGATCCATGTGCTGATCATCACCGCCAGCTACGGTGCCGGCGCGCTGGCCTGGGGGATCGGCAACGTCGCGACCGCCTGCTATCTCTTCGGACGCTACGAAGACGGCAAGCCCAAGGCAGCCCACCTGCTGGCCAAGTATGTCTACCGTATGATGCAGATCGCCGTCCTGCTGCTGGCGGCCGGAACGATCACCGGCGCGATTTGGGCCGACTTCGCCTGGGGACGCTATTGGGGCTGGGACCCGAAAGAAGTTTGGGCACTGATCACCCTGCTCGTCTACCTGGCGATCCTGCACGGCCGCTGGGCACGCTGGATCGGCGACTTCGGCATGGCGGTCGGCTCGGTCTTCGGCTTCACCTCGATCATCATCGCCTGGTACGGCGTCAACCTACTCAATAGCGGCCTCCACTCCTACGGCAACCTCTCCGGCAACGGCTTCCTCTATATCATGATC
>JASFHG010000154.1:0-7884 GCA_050123355.1 Planctomycetia bacterium | reverse complement strand
GAGAGTAAAGAGCAGTACGCCAAGCATGACCTCGACCCGGACGCCAACACCCCGGCGGGCCCCGATATCCCCGAGCCGGAGACATGGGTTCTTTTGATCGCCGTTTTGATCGCGTTCTTCGTGATGATCTGGCGGCAGCGGCGGGGGAGATGGATTGGGCAGGGGTAATGTATTCTTGATATATAGGGTGAGGGTGCTGCGGATCCGACTCTCTGCTGCGCAGAGAATCGGCTTTATCTAGGTTTCCCATGCTTCCTGTCTTGTTGTGGCGTTTCTCGTAAAAAACTGGTCTTTACGTGGGGGGCGAGATCGAATACGCTCCGCAATCTAAGGAGACTTTTTCGTTCACACCAACCTATTTTTGGGGGAATGCATCCCGATGATCGACGTTAAGGAAATCACCACGCTGCACAAAGAGACCGTCGAACAATGGCACGAGCAGGAGATCGAGAACCGTTACTCGGATTTTCTGAGTGTCGTTTGCCAACAGCATGAGCGGAACTTCCGGCTCTGGCATCAGGAAGATATTGCACGGAGTCGCGACGTTTCGGACAAGGAATTGGCCGAGGTGAAGCGTCGTATCGATCGTCTGAATCAAGAGCGAAACGATTTCATCGAGCGGCTCGACGATTGCTTGATCCACGAGCTGGGTCAACAGCAGGTCGTGCCCGAGGAAGGGGCGACGCTCAACACCGAGACGCCCGGCAGCGTCATGGACCGGCTGTCGATCCTTTCGTTGCGGCTCTTCCACATGCACGAGCAGGAGAACCGCGAGGACGCGAGCGACGAGCATCGGCAAAAGGTGCGAGATAAGCTGACGGTCCTTTACCAACAGCACGCGGACCTTTCCAACTCGCTGCAAGAGTTGCTCGCCGACATTTTCGCCGGCCGGAAGCAGTTGAAGATCTATCGCCAGATGAAGATGTACAACGACGAGACGATGAACCCCTATTTATACAACGCCAAAAAGAAGCATCCCGCAGCCTGATTCGTATCAGGTTTGTGACCGCGTCATGGGACGGCAATTCATGGAGGAAGCCGAACGATGCAAAGAATTACGTATAGTCTGATGTTGACTTTGGTCGCCGTATGCTTTTTGAGCAGCGGTGGGTGCGGGAATTTTGCTTCGCGCGGTCTGAATGCCAGCGGGACTCGGATGTTCGCGCAGGCCCGTTATCCCGAGGCGATCCACCAGTTCCAACAAGCGGTCGAGAAGGATCCCGAGAACGCCAATTCTTATTACAATCTCGCGTGTGTCTACCACCAGCTTGCCAAGACGCAGCAAAATTCCGGCTATTGGCAACAGGCCGAGGATTTCTATAACCGATGTTTGGACCACAACGCGAACCATACCGATTGCTATCGGGCCCTGGCCGTGATGCTCCACGAGCAAGGCCGTACCGACGCGTCGTTCCGGCTGCTGCAAGGTTGGGCGGACCGCGACCCTGTCTCGCCCGATCCGCGTATCGAGTTGGCCCGCCTTTGTGAAGAGACGGGCCGAACGGACATGGCCAAGGTGCGATTGCAAGAGGCGCTTGCGTTGGATGCAGGTAACGCGCGTGCGCTGACCGCGTTGGGGCATCTTCACGAAGTCGAAGGGAACGCGACCGAAGCGGTGGCCAACTATCAGCGGTCTCTCTATGCGAATCGCTATCAGCCCCAGGTGGCCGCGCGGATCGCGTCGCTCAGCTCACAAGTGCCCACCGGCACGTCTTTAATTGCTCGCCCGATGATCCAACCGGTCGGAGAAAGCCGCATGGCCAGCCGCGGTTCCGGGACGTTGCGGTAGGGTTTGTTGAGTTTCAGGTATTTATAGTGCCGGCAAGATAAAATGAACCGTGCCCGCGTTGCATCGTATAAATGGTAGTGAAAATCGTTCCAAATAGTGGCTGTTTCACTATAAGCAAGCGTTTTTGTGCTGCTTACATACAAGCTCAATTTATCCGGCCAGAGCAATAAAATTACATCGTCAAGCCGGAATTGGGCCGCGAAGCGTGCCCTATTTCGGATCGAAGGGGCTGTGATGAACTGCGTAGTACGGACCCGGAATAGGGACTATCGTCCCAATTCCGGCTTGGTGCTGATGTTGAAGTTCTGTAACTTTAAATATCTAAGGCTCAATAAACGGCATCAGATATTTAAAAACTTCTATCACGACGCGGCGACGATCGGGTTCTTCAGTACGCCGATCTTTTCTATGTCGACTTCCATGACGTCGCCCGGTTTCAGGAAGACGGCCGGGGTGCGGCCCATGCCGACGCCGCTAGGGGTGCCGGTGAAGAGCAGGTCGCCCGGCTTGAGCGTGCAGACTTGCGAGACGTAGGCGATCAACAGCGGCAGCGGGAAGATGAAGTGTCGCGTGTTGGACTGCTGCATTATTTCGCCGTTGAGTCGGAGGCTGATGTCGAGGTTGCCGGGCTGGGGGATCTCGTCGGGGGTCACGATCCATGGCCCGACCGGGGCGAAGCCGTCGAACGACTTACCGAGCAGCCACTGGACCGACGGTTTGTCGAACTGCCAGTCCCGGGCCGAGACGTCGTTCCCGCAGGTGTAGCCGGCGACGTAGTCGAGCGCCTCGCTTTCAGGGATGTCGCGACCCTCTCGGCCGATGACGACGACCAGCTCGGCCTCGTAGTCGACCTTTTCACTCACGCGGGGCAGCACGACCGGCTCGTTGGCCGCGTGCAGCGCGGTCGGGAACTTGCAGAAGATGATCGGCTCGTCGGGCAGGTCCCGCCCGAATTCCTTGGCGTGCTCGGCGTAGTTTGCCCCGACGCAGATGATTTTTTGCGGCGCGGCGATCGGCGGGAGCAGCTTCACCGATTCCAGTGGGAGAGGATGGCCCTGGAGACTTGCCTCTTCTGCCAGACGGAGCATCGGCTCGCCCGCGGCGAGCAGTTCTTTCGTACAAACCGGGATCGAAGGGTCGACGTCGTGCAGGTCAATCACCGCATCGTCCCAGATGGCCGCCGAGCGTGGTCCGTCCTTGCCTTGATAGAGCGCGAGTTTCATGGGTTAGATTCCGTTCAAGTTTAAAAAGTTAGCGGCGGGGCTTGCCCCCGCGTTAGCATCCGTTACCTAATGCATGGATGTAAAGTTTTGTCGTTCCAAATGCAAAGTGTTCATGTACTTATTAGCGGCAAGGCTTTTTGCGTTGCTAACGCGGGGACAAGCCCCGCCGCTAACAAAAAGCAAACTATTTGTACTGGGCCGCGTTGAGCGGGTACCATTGGGGCAGTTCCTTCGGCTTCTGGTTGAAGATTTTCTTGATCTTCTCGGGCAGGAACCGTTTGTCGATGACGATTGTGTAGACGTGCTCGTCGAACCAGGAGTCGTAGATCGTGAAGTAGCCCTTCTCGCCACGATCGGTTCCCCAACTGTTTTCGACCTTCCACTTGACCGGCTTGCCGTTGGCCAGGTCGACGCCGATGAACGCCATCGCGTGGCTGACCATCGCTTCGCCGTAACGGAGCCGGTCGGCCTTGGACATCTTTTCGATTTTCGTGCCGTAAAGCGAATCGAAGTCGAAGATGTTCAGCGCCATGATGCCGCTGTCCTTGTCCATCTGTTGGATCACGTCGCAGGCAAAGCAGACCGGTTCGTTTTCGAGGAGCACTTTCAAGGTCAGGTCCTTGATCGTTTCGATCGGTACGTTGGCGTACGTCAGGTTTTCCCCTTCGATCATGCCGCGGGTGCCGCGGATGCGGTACAGCTTGTCGAGCGGCTGGGTCGGGTCGTGCATCAGGTCCACGTAGTTGTTCAAGTCCACACCGACATATTCCTTGTAAAACGCTTTCGGAGTGATCGGCTTGGTCTTGTGTTCCTTGCCATTCTTATCCTTATAGCGGAAGACGAATTCCTTCGGCGGTTGGCCATAGTGGAGGACCATGATCCGATAGACTTCGGCCAACATGCGGCGTTTCGCTTGGCGGATCTTGGCGATCGGCTTACCCGCCTTTTTCATTTTGATCAGCTTGATCGCATCCGCCTTGAGCAGTCGGACGAGGTTCGCGGTCATCGTGTCGGTGTTCTGCGAGGTATACGTTTCGGGCATCGCGTCCTTGGGCATGACGCCGTACTTGTCGATCAGCGCGACCGCGTTGGTCCAGAACCCGCCGTCGGCGAACGCGTACTTCAAGGTCGTTTGCACTTCGCGACTCGACGGGTCGAGATCGCTCATCTCCAGCATGTCTTCGAGGAACAGGTTGGCCTTTTCGAACTTGTCGTAGAACGAGAGGTAGTTTACCGAGAACTCGAAGTTGTCGAGGTGATACTTTTCCATGACGGCCGGTCGCAGGACGTTCAGCGCCGCGAACAGCCAGCATCGGCCGCTTTTCTGCTGGTTGGTGATCCCCTTGGCGTCCACCTTGTGGTTGAAGAACTGGTTATGCTTCTTGAGGATCTCGTGGTTCAGTGCGATTTCCTTCGCGTCCTTGATCGCCAAGACGTTATGGATGGCTCGCGTGGCCCCTTCCATTTTCGTGGCGTTGGAGAGCCGCTGCAGATAGTTCATGTCGATCGGGCGGAGCGATTTGGCCGGTCGCTTTTTCTTTTGATCCTTTTTCGAGGTGGCTTCCTCGACCGCTTCCTTGACGACCGCCTTGATGGTCGGTTTGCCGCCGTCCGTTTTCAGTTCGACCTTCACGACGATCGGTTTCTTCTCGTTGTCGGCCATGGCCAGGCCGGCAGTGGTGAAGCAGGACAGAATGATGGTCAACATCAACACGGATTTCAACAGACAGCTCGCTCGTCTCATTTCAGGGATGCCTTTCGTTTCTGATCTCTAGAAGGGTGGGGTTTAGGTAGGTTGAAAGAGGCCTTTTTTGACTCTGTTTTATCGTACCCCACAGGCCGGGCCCCTGCAACTGTCGCGGCGGGCCGAACGGCACATTTCCCCTGTTTTATAGGCCCAATCCGTGCCGATTGGACCGTTTCTCTCGCAATTTCGCGATAATCGGCACGACCGAAGGGAGGGCAAGATGTTTAGCCGACGAACACCGTTCGTCGCGTTTTGAGTGACTCCGAAACACGCCGGACGATGTCCGGCGGCTAAACTAAACACGCCGGACGATGGCCGGCGGCTAAACTTTGGGATAAAAACTCAATAAAAAAGGGACCTTCGTTTCTGAAGGTCCCTTGGTGGGTTTTCGATTTTTGTCGGTGACGTTTTAGGCGTCTTCGGTGATGTCGGTTTTTTTCATGAACTTGGGGCCGGACAGCGGGGCGGTGCCGGTCGAGACGCCGAGGAATTCGGCGATGCGGCCGACGACGATCTCTTGCTCCGCGGCGGTCAGCTCGGGGAAGATCGGCAGGGCCAAGACTTCACCGGCCGCCCGTTCGGTCTCGGGCAGGTCGCCCGGCTTGTAGCCGTACATCTCGAAGCACTTTTGATCGTGCAGCCCGAGCGGGTAGTAGATCTCGGCCCCGATGTTTCGCTCGTTGAGGAACGCGCGGAGGTCGTCGCGACGTCCGCCGGGCACACGGATGGTGTACTGGTTCCAGACGTGACCGCGGCCTTTGAGTGTTACCGGCAGCCCGATTTTCTGGTCGAGGCCCGCTTCGGTGAAGAGTTTGGTGTAGCGGTCGGCGTTCTCGCGACGGCGTCGAGCGTACTCGTCGAGATGTTGCATCTTGATGTTGAGGATCGCCGCCTGGAACGAGTCGAGCCGGCTGTTGATGCCGACGACATCGTGATAGTAGCGAGGTCGCATGCCGTGGACCCGATAGAGGCTCAACCGATCGGCCAGCTCGTCGTCGTTGGTCGTGAGCATGCCGCCGTCGCCCGCCCCGCCGAGGTTCTTGGTCGGGTAGAAGCTGAGGCATCCGATCGTTCCGAGCGAACCGGCGCGGCGCGACTCGAACTCGGCCCCGATTGCCTGGGCCGCGTCTTCGATGATCGGGATCCCTGAGGCTTCGGAGATTGCGTTGAAGGCCGCCATGTCGGCACACTGACCGAAGAGGTGGACCGGGATGATCGCTTTGGTTTTTCGCGTGATCTTTTCGCTGACGTCGCCCGGGTCGAGGTTGAATGTGCTCGGCTTGATGTCGGCGAAGACGGGCGTGGCACCCAGCCGGGTGACGCAACTGGCGGTCGCGAAGAACGTGAAGCTGGGGACGATCACTTCGTCACCCTGCTTGATGCCCAAGGCGAGCAGGGCCAAGAGCAGGGCGTCGCTGCCGGAGGCACATCCGATCGCATAGGTGGTTTGGGAGCAAGCGGCGACACTCTTTTCAAGCTTCACCACTTCCGGGCCGAGGACAAACTGGCCGCTGCGGCAAACCTGTTCGAGGGCGGCGACCATCTCGTCAATAAGTGGCTCGTGCTGGCGACCCAAATCCAGTAGCGGGACTTTGGGGTATTGGGAAGGATCCGTCGGTCCTTTCGATTCAGCATTGCTCATTTATATTTTTCCCTTTCATTGATAGATGGGTGGTAGGAGATTTCGATGAGAAGAACGTAGGGGGTTTTGACGATCGAGTCAATAGGAATTGCCCGCAAAGTTTCGTGAGATTACCCATTGTGAACCACCGTAGGGAGGGGGGTGCTAATTGTCATAGGAAATTGGGTCGTTTCTTGGTAAAATAGTGATACGGCGTTGTTGCCGGAGTAGTATATTTTTAGCCGCCGAGCTTGTTCGGCGCTTCGAATCAGTGACAACGTTTTTTCTCTTTTTAAAGCGCCGAACAAGCTCGGCGGCTAAAAGCAGGAATATTTTTTGTTAACCATTACAAATCTATTGAATTATGAACCAAAGACGTAAATCTCATAAGAAAGAACCGACGGCTGAAGAATCTGAAGCGATTGACCGGCGTCGGAAAATGGCTTGGGTCGGGATCGGGCTCCTTTTTGTCATTGGGGCGGGCCTCATCGTGGTCCCGTATCTTCCCGACAGCGATAACACGGCCGATGCGGCGGTCTCGAAGTTTCAGTTGAAAGATATTCCATTCAACGGCGAGCGTGCTTACAAGTATCTCAAGCAGTTGGCCGACATCGGGCCGCGTTGTAGTGGTTCGGAGGGGATGACCAAGCAGCAGAAGCTGATCATCGACCATTTTGAGAAGTTGGGCGCGAAGGTCGAGAAACAAGAATTTACCGCGCCCGACCCGCGAAACGGTAAACAGGTGCCGATGACCAATATCATTGTTCATTGGAACCCGAAAAGCAAGAAACGGATCCTGCTCTGTTCCCATTACGACACGCTTCCCTATCCGATGCTCGATCACAAGAACCCGAAGGGGCGTTTTGTCGGAGCCAACGACGGGGCGAGCAGCACGGCGTTGTTGATGGAGCTGGGGAACGAGATGAAGAACGTTCAATGTCAATACGGCGTCGACTTTGTCTTTTTCGACGGCGAGGAGTATATCTTCCGGCAGTGGGACAGTTTGTTCCGCGGCTCGGAATATTTCGCGAAGCAGTATAAGAACAATCCGCCGGGCTATCAATATGTTTATGCGGTGCTGCTGGACATGATCGGGGACGCCAATCTTCAGATTTTTTATGAGCGGCACTCGATGAAGTGGCGGGATTCGCGACGGTTGGTCCACCAGATTTGGGACACGGCACGTCGATTGGGAGTCAAGGAGTTTATTCCTCGCACGAAGCATTTGGTGTATGACGATCACCTGGCGCTGCACGACATTGCGGGCATCCCGTCGTGTGACGTGATCGATTTCGACTATCCGGTGTGGCATACTCAAGGCGATACGGCGGATAAGTGTTCGGCATTGAGCCTGGCCAAGGTCGGCTGGGTTATTCGCGAGTGGCTAAAGACGGCACAGTGATTTTGCCGCGAAGGAAAAGGTAAGGAAAAACCACGGAATACACGGAAGATAAAATTCCGTCGTGCCGAATTTGGTGAGTGTTTATGCACCTGTTAGCGGCGG
>JASFHG010000153.1:0-7918 GCA_050123355.1 Planctomycetia bacterium | reverse complement strand
ATAATTCCCATCCTTCACGAAACACCAAGACCAGTAAATTGCCATTGGGATGAAAGGACATGCTGATGGGTGAGTGAAGATTCGATTGAATCGTCCGTTGGGTTTCGACGCCTTTGCGGATGTCCCAAAATCGCACGGTGCCATCCTCGTGGGCAAAGGCCAGAAGCGATTGACGCGGCTCGGTGGCCAAGCAACAAACGGGTGATTCTTGAAAAAAGAAGCACGGCGGCATTTGCACCGACGCGTACGCCGCATTTTGTCCCGGTTGGCCGTTTGCCGGTGTGCCGTCGCCGTTTTGAGCTTGCGAGGCTTCTGCCGGTTCGTCGCCCGACGGTGGTGCAGGCCCGTCGTCACCGTTTGGGGGAGCTTGAGGTTTGTCGGAGGACTGGTTGTTGGAAGGTGGATTACCGGGAGCCTGATCGTCGGGGGGATTACTGGCCGACCCGGCCTCCTCGGGCGGATTGGAGGCAGGCTCCGGTTTTTGCTCGGGTTCATCAGGGGGAGTACTCTCCGGCGCGGGACTTTCTTCAGGTTTATCGTCCTCTCGGGAAGAAAGATCCGGATCCGTTTTGCGTTGATCTTTTTTCGCGGGCTCCGACGACCGAGAAACCACCGGACTTGCTTCAGGCTCGCGAGTGACCGCAAAAACAAGGGTCCCGAGCACCGTCAGGCCAATCATGATTCCAAGGCCGATGCTGTACCTTCGCGTCCATCGAAACGGACGACGCTCCAACGGCGATATCCATTCCGGGACATTTTGAAACGGTTCCGGATAGCTCGCGTGGCACTTGGGGCAAACGATCTTCCTCGTAGAGCGGTCAAGGTTCCACGTCGAAGTAACTTGAGTATGACATTTTCGGCAACGCATTTTTGTTGATCCCGATGTAATTAATGATGTTTGTGAATTTTTGAACTGTAAAGCAAACTTTGATAACCGTTGATTTTCCTTTGTCAGGAACCAAAACGGCACAACTCATTGGCCGTCAGGACATATTCCATGCATTGTTTTGCCCCGGTGGCGATTGCTTTCTTCCACTTTTCCCTGGCCAGCGAGATGTGTCCATCCGTATAGTCTCCCAGTGCAAAGTAGTACAGGGACTCGCAGATGCGCTTGTTCAGGATATGTTCCTCGGAGGTCGTTTCGAGACCGCTTTGAAACTGCTTGAACGATTTTCCGTCAATCAATGCTTGAAGCAGCGGCCCGGGCCATTGTTTCAGGGAAAGATTTTTGGTTTGCACATGGCCGGCGAGGAAACGTGTTACTTTGTTCACCTCTTCGTGACGAACCCGAGCCACGTAAGCCAGCAGGAGCAGCTTGGCGGTCACGGGAGACTCCGCATCGAATTGAAGGCCCTTGTTGCATTTTTTCTCGCAAAGATCCCACTCTCCGCGAATCGCATATCCGTACCCTTCAAGCAGATACGATTCGGCGGAGGTGTTTTTCATTTTGGCCGCCGTCTGCGCATCGGTAATTCCACTTTCAATGTTGCCTACCGCATAGTGAATCTTCGCGCGGATGAGATGCAGTTTTGCTTTTTCCTCGTTTTTACTCACTTCTTTCTCGTCCTGCGTCGTGATCGACAGTATGGCATCGCAGGCTTGCTTAGCCTCCTTGAAACGGCCCTGCTCTACGAGGCACAGTGCCAATCCTTGTACGCTCGAGTAAGGCTTGTAAGCATTTTTGATCGCGATTTCGAAATCCTGGATGGCTTGATCCAATGCGTGGCGTTCTTGCTTCTGCGCCGTTTGGACGACGGGCTCCGGCACATAGGGCCGCGTTCGAACGGCTTTTGCCTCGGAGGGATCCGTGTCATCCGTCTTGTAGATTACCGTCTTGCCAATGTGTCTCGGAGCCTTGACGCGACCGGTCATGTCTCGAAGGATGGGCGACAGGTCGACCGACGTGGCGGTAAGTTCGGCACCGATACCACAATACTTTTCCAGCGAAGCGAAGCCTCGTTCATAATAGGCCCGCGCCAAAAATGGTTGAAGGTGAATCGCTCGTTTACAATCCTCGATCGCCGAATCATACTGATGCAAGGCCCGTAGGCATCCGGCGCGTTCGACGTATGCGCCCACATATTTTTCGTCGAGCTTGATGGCCTGGGTGCAATCTTCCTTGGCCGCTTCGTCGTTCTTTTGGGTATGTCGCGAAGCAGCCCGAATCACATAGGCTGCGGCAAGAGGAGGTACGTAGTCCGACTTGGTCTCCGGATTTATCGGCATGGTCACGGCCTTGGTTGTCCACGAAATGGCCTCGTCATGTTCCTTCCTCTCTCTTGCAAGGTTGGCAAGCGACACGTATCCCCACGTTGCGAAATGACTTTTCGGTGCCAGTTTGATCGCTTTTTTAATATCCTCCAAGGCCTTTTGGTAAGACGTTTTTTCGTTGTTTGGCGGCAACGGTCCGAAAGTCGTTTTTTCATCAAGATAGATTTGGCCGTATGCGCGTCCACGAAGCAAATAACCGAGAGCCGAGTCGGAATCCATCTCCAAACCGGTGTTGCAATCGGCAACCGCTTGGGTCGGATTTCCCGTGATCGAATGAAGTTGGGCTCGGTCGAAGAGCGCCTCGGAAAGTTTCGGATCGTGAAGGATGGCTTTGTCGTAGCAACCCATGGCATTTTCAAGGTTACCCATATTTTGCAGGGCCTTGCCGGCAAGATGATAGGTGATGGCCGTTTCCTTGTCGGTGGCCGTGAGGTTCAGGGTTACATTCGCTTCGTCGATGACCGCATCCAACTCGTTTTGTTCCAGATAAACTCGCATTTGCAATTGATGGAAAAAGACATCTTTCGGTTCGTGTTTCAATACGTGTGTAAGCTCCTTCTGCGACTTTTCGGTTTTGTTCAAAACCCAATATAGTATTGCCAAATCGCCGCGTACTTCCAGATTCTGAGGATCCAGTTTATGTGCTTTTTCCATATCCTCGAGTGCGGCGTGGAATTTTCCCGTCAATCGTCGTGCTTTTCCTCGCAGCAGAAACGCAGTGGCAAAATTCGGTCGCTTCTTGAGAACCTGGTTGAAGGTTTGGATCGCTTCTGCCTTACGGCCGACAATATATTGAGCCTTGCCATAATCCATCATTAGCTCGATATTGTCGGGCTCGTTTGCCGAGAGTTTTCCCAGCATTTCACAATCCTTGATTGCCAAGTCTTTCTGATCCATGTCCATGAGCAGACCCAGACGAGCGTTCAGTGCCGGGGAAAATTTTTCGTTCTTCAGGAGTGCCTGATTCAAATCCTGGAGTGCTTGATACTGGTTGCCGAGAAGGCGGTGCGATTCGGCGCGAAAACAGTAAAGCAAGACGATTTCGTCCTTCTGCTCCGCGCGATTGCCGGCTTTTTCCAGCCCTTTGGTGGCCGCGTCGATACAGTCTTTGTGCTTATTCAAGTTCAGTCGTGCCAGCGCCAAAAGTCTCCAGGACATGGTTATCTCCGGATCAAGGGTCGTCGCTTGCAGTGCATTGGTTTCGGCCTTTTCGTAGTCATTCATCATGAGGCGGGCAAGTGCACCTAGTGTCCATCCTTGCCACAACTGGTTGTTCTTCGCGATGATCTTGTTGGCATATTGAAGTTTCTCTTGTGGGTTTGTCGCCGCATCGGCTTGTGAGACCCATTGCTGGATTTCTCTGTCCTGCGCTTCGCACAACGCGGGCACGGCAAGAATGACAGCAAGAAGTATTGCAATAATAAGTGATCTCATTAGTTTCCTCCCACAGCACCACGGATACCCGTTTCGCTGAGCCCTGGATGTTGATTTTCGTGAAGGATTCGCCAGCCCAGCGCCAGCTTGTGCTCCGCGGCTTTCCGTTGAAGAGCGTCGAGCGTGTCGAACTCCGTTTCATAGACAAAGGCATCGACATATTCATGCGACGGATCGGCGTTTGCCAGTGCGTCCAATACGTTCGGAGTGAAAGTTGCGGAGGATGGCTTGTCTTCGGAATGTGAAGATAAGTTCGATGGTTCGTCATTCGGGTAGAAGCGGATGCCGATCAGATAAACCTCTTGCCCGTTGATGGGGGCGATTTCTCGGACGAAGTGGCTTTTCATGTCGGGGGACTGTTGGGTGCCGACGAGATTTGCTTCGAGCAGTACTTCGCTTGTCGTGGGCAACCGCTCGAGCCGCGACTCGACATCCTTGCACACACGATCCAATTCCTTGAGCCATTCGTTGCCGCGGTGCATGAGAAACACCTTGTTGTCCTTGCACACGAGGTAAATCGGTGTCCGTTTTCCGGGATCCTCCAATTGATGATGCAGGGTAATCTTCATGCCGCCGGAGCGCACCACGGTGATGGCGACCATGAGCAGAAGGAGGCCCATCATGTTGGTCATGGTGTCGTTAAGCGAGTCGAGGCCCAGCTCGGCCGTTCTCGAAGGGTGTCGAATCATGGCATGGTCTCCTGTGGATCGCTGAGGTTTACGAGAGGCTCGTTCTCCTGAGGCTCGTCGATCTCGACACCTTTGATGGCTCGGATCGGGCCCGGCAATGTCAGGAGTTGTTGACCGACCGTAAAGACGGCACGACCGTTTTTTACGTCCTCGACCGTTCCGCCGCCTGCTTCCAATGCATACGCCATGGCCTTCCGGAACACGGTCAGCCCGCCGGGCCGAATGAAGAAGTGCGCCGAACCGTCCCGCTGACGACGGATCAACGTCATCAGACACTTGCCATAGGGACCTTCCTGCCAACGCGCGGGGTCTTCTAAATCTTCCATCGTGACAATTCTTTCGTCGGGATGCACGACGAGCCCTTCTTCCTTGCATTCAATAAAAATACGACCGGGCATGAAAGAACCGTTTGCCTGTGCAGGCACTTCGAGAACTTGCTCTGCTCCCCAGAACGAAGTGACGGTCACGGAGACCAGCACAAGCATCAACAGGCCGATCGTACAACTGATGACACTCAGGAATGCGAAAAACGCTGTCGGTTCTTGATTTCTTTGCGGATGCCGAATCATCGAATTAGTTTCTCCTATTGAGGTTTGCATTGCTAATGAACCGCTCTGCGGCCGAAAATCCAGCAAACGCGGCTGTTCCAGCCGGGTTTGCGATCGCACAACGATCATTAAATACATCGGGATCAATAATCTTTATAAACATCATACGGGTCTTTACGAAAACTCCACGCAAAAATCATTCTTCTTTACCGCCCAGCGTACCGAGCAGATAGTGATTGGAAAAGTGATCGATTTCGGCCAAAAGCCGTTCCTCCGACTTCCGCAGGGAAGAGGTGATCAACATCAACGGGGCCGCAAGACATAATGCGATCAAAGTGGTGTTGAAAGCCGTGCCCAAACCGCTGGTCACATGGCCCAATCCTTGGCGGAGTTCCTTCATGGCTTCTTCGGGAGCCGCGACTTCGGGAATGAAACTGGCAAACTCGTTGACCGCCAGGCCGATGCCGATCACCGTGCCGATAAATCCCACGATCGGAATCACCCAAACCAGAAAGCGGAGCACCGCGTAGCTCGAATCGAGCAGGTTGGCGTCGATGGCCGACTGACCGGCCAGCGTTCCCCGGATGTCGCGCGAATTGCCCGTCAGATGCAGGTGCTCCAGTGCCACGCAGACACGATTCAGCAAAATCGAACGCCGAGGACGACTGGTCAGGCTCTCGACGTGACCGAGGCATTCGTCGACATTCGAAACCGCGATCTTGGTACCGTTGGTAATGTTGGCGGGCAATACCTGCCAACGCAGATAGCGACGTTGCTGCAACCAAAAAATGACTTTGAGCATGGCAAGAAACAGTCCCCAGAAGAAAAGGGCCACTTCGACGACGCCGACCCAACCGCACGAGTTCAAGATTTTCCAGAAGGATGCCCACCAGGATGCATCGGACCATCCATCCCCGATCCAGAAAAACAACCATGTCGCCACCACCGCCAGCAACGCCCCCAACAGGGCAGACGGACTGGTATCGGGAAGCTGTTGACGATGGAGGCCTTGCTTCGAAGGTGCGTGCTTATTGGGTTGGATCGATGGGAGAGCATTATTCGGCGACTCACCTTGTTCCGCGACGATAAGGATTTTCTTTTTGCAGTAAGGACACGTTCCTCGCCGACCGGCATGGTCTGCGTAAGCTTTGGATGGTTTACCGCATTTAGGACATTTGACAACAAACATGGATGAACCTCGATTTCTAAAAGGTGTTTAATTGTTTATTTGTGATCTATTCACGAATTTCCGTGGTACGTCCTCGCGCATCAGTGGTAAAGGCGATCGTCCGATGATTCGGAAATTCCACGGCCGCCAGGCGATACCCGCCGTCTTCTTTGTGGTAATGGTATTGAATGTTTGATTGCATCGCATCCGTTACGCCGGTCAGCAGGCCGGTTTTTTTATCCCAGTGATATTGGGTGATCCCCTGGTCATAATTTTGTATTTCGACAAGGTGACCGTTCATGAACCGCTGCTCTCGCGACGCCTCGCCGACCGTTTCGGTAATTGCCTCGACCTTGCCTCGGTCATTGCGACGCACCACGGTTTTGCGTCCGTCCGTCGATGCCACCGTCCAGATATTCTTTTGCTTGTGAATACTGACTTCTCGCCTCGGAGTGGTGATCGATCGCAAGAGATCGCCATCATATTGCACGTTGACCTTAAGATCGCCGGGGCCGGTCATCTGGGTCAGCTTCCCGTCGGGTGCATATCGCAAATCGATGGGGCGTCGATCCACCGCCGTGCCTTGTGTCGGATGAATGATCTTCCGAACTCCTTGCTTGTCGGCCACATTCTGATACCGGAAGGTCGGAAAGACAGCACGGGTAACCTCCTGCGTGGAAGGATTGCGGGTAAGCTGGGCCACCCGATCCCCGTTAATGCTCATGCTCCGCACATTGCCGGTGTGGTCGAGCAGGTAATCCATCCGGGCTCCGGACTGTGTCTCCCATGTCGCCTGGTCGCCGTTTTCGGAGAAGGAAAACACATTCTCGTTGTTACCCACCTTCTGGCTGGCCTTCTTGAGAGCCCCGTTTTTGTGGTATTCATATTCGGTTCGCCGGTCTTTATGTTCCACCGCGGCAAGCTGCCGTTGCCCGTTGTAGACCAGACGCCGATCCTTCTGGCTTTCCTCGACGACCAGTTGGCCGTCTTTTTGGCTGAACTCAAAGTCGGCCAACTTCCGATCGCCCGGGCCATGGATCATGTCCAGCCGACCAAGTTCGTCATAGGTAATATGCTTAAGAAATATTCCACCGCAAGCCACCCACGTCAAAAGGTGGTTGTCATTGTAGGCGTACAGCAGTTTCTTTCGAGAGTCGGTAACCGATGCAAGATCGTTCTCGTCGTATTCGTAAGTGACTTTCGAACCATCGCTGCCGACCGCTTGGGCAATGCGGCCTTTGGGATCATAATCCAGGGCGATCCACAACGATTCCTTGTTCGGCGTTTCTCGGACCACCTTGTCCAATTGGCACCGGCCACCTCGGAGCATGCGGTAGACATAGCGGACCGTTCGGCCGCGGAGTTTCTTTGCCGTCAGGTGACCCTGATTGTCAAATTCCCAGACTTGTCCATTATGGAAAGCCAATCGGATCGGCTTGCCCTCTTCCAGTGGATTAAAGCTCCTCACTCCCGCCCTCGAATTGCAGAGGTAGCGAACCGTATGACTCGGCGACGCCGAATCGGGTCGAAAAACAAGTTCCGTGGTGCCGAAATCGTCGGTCAAAACATAGATGGGCAAGGTCTTCACCGTGCCGTCGGGTTGCCGCGTTTGCACCGCATTTGCCTTTTCCTCCTTGGTGACGGGTTGGCGACGATACAATCGGGGCAGCAGCATGGTCCACCCACGACCGAACGTCGTCGGTTCGATAAACAAGGAGTTGTAGTGCCGGGTCAGTGAAAGTTGATCCTGGCCGTCCCGAACCGTCAGATCGGTAGCTTCCGTACTATAGGCACCAAGCAGCCGCCTC
>JASFHG010000152.1:0-7931 GCA_050123355.1 Planctomycetia bacterium | reverse complement strand
TTATCAAAATCTCCTTGATTTGCACAAAGGTTTGTGCTAATATGGGCTGTGTTGATGGTGAGAAACGACCGTAAAATCGTGTATTTTGGGAAAAATCTCGGTATGATCTCGAAGCAGATAGCACAAACGAATGTGCTAAGAGACAGTTTTGCTGGCCTTGGGGGGCTTTTATAAAACCACCTTGTCGAGATCGGATTCATGACGAAAAAACCATCACGGGTAACACTCGCGACCATCGCCGAAGAGCTTTCGCTCTCCCCGGCCACGGTCTCTCGCGCGCTGAACGGGAAAGCGAAGCAGTTTCGTATCAGCGCCGATACGGTTGCGCGGATCGAGGCATTGGCGGCCGAGCTGGGGTTTTTCCCGAACTATGCTGCCCGCAGCTTGCGGACGCAGAAAACGTCGACCATCGGTGTCATCGTTCCCGATATTTCCAACCCCTTTTTCGCGGCAGTGACACAAGCGATTACGACGACGGCCGGCCGTAGCGGGTTTTCCACGCTTTTGTGCGATAGCCAAGATTCGGTTGCCATGGAGGTCGAGGCACTCAGGCTGATCGAGAGCCGTTTTGCGGATGGGATCATTCTCTGCCCGATCGGTACCGAATCGGCGCACGTCGTGGATTATGTTTCGCGAAATCCGGCGATGGTGTTGGTGGACCGAAATCTGAAAGAGGTGTCGGCTCCTTTTGTCGGGTCGGACAATTTTACCGGAGCGAAAGAGGCGACCGAGTATCTTATCCGGCAGGGGCATGAGCGGATCCTTTGCTTGAGAGGTATTCCGGGCACGACGCCGAGCGAAGAGCGTCATCGTGGCTATCAAACGGCCTTGCAAGAGTACGGATTGCCTTACGACAAGAGCCTGGTTTCCGGGAACCATTTTGGCGAGCAGTCCGGCTACATGGAAACCAAGATGCATCTCAGCCTCAACACCAAGTTTACGGCCATTTTTGCCATGGGCAACATGATCGCGATGGGGGCCATCAAGGCTCTGGGCGAGGCCGGATTGCGAATTCCGGACGAGGTTTCGATGATCGCTTTCGACGATTCTCCTTTCGCGCCCTATTTGGCCACTCCGCTCACATCGGTACGGCAGCAAGCGGCTGAAGTTGCCACGATGGCCGTCCAGCTTCTCTTGCAGCATATCGGAGAAGGGGACCAACGGAAGGGCGTCAACGTTTTGTTGCCCACAAAATTGATTCACCGTTCGTCGGTGCGATCTCTGTCAACGGAGGAAGGGGATCGCACCGATTGATTAAGAACTTATCCGAAAACCTGTTTTGTTGAATGTTAGCCCCGTCGCCTGCGACGGGATTTCGCAGCATTTCCGGCCGCAGGCGGCCGGGCTAACAGGGGTTTTCGGATAGGCTCTAAGTGTTTCCATGATTCAGGCCGCCGGTGATGTCGGTTTGAATCGTCGCTTTATCAAAACTATTTGCAGGTATACTCATGTATATTGTCGAAAGTTATTCTTTGGCGGTCGTGTTTTGTGTCGTTACGATGTTCTGTTGGGGATCGTGGGCAAACACGCAGAAAGCCACCGGCAAAAATTGGCGATTTGAATTGTTCTACTGGGACTACGTTTTCGGCGTGGTGCTGATGTCGCTGATCTTTGCTTTCAGCTTGGGAAGTTTTGGCGAGGCGGGCCGCTCCTTTATCGCCGATGTTCGGCAGGCAGAGACCGGCAACTTGCTCTCCGCCATGCTCGGCGGGGCAATTTTCAATTTGGCGAACATTTTGCTCGTCGCCTCGATCTCGATGGTCGGCATGTCGGTCGCTTTTCCGGTCGGCATCGGATGCGCGCTCGTTATCGGCGTGGCGGTCAATTATGTTCAGAGCCCCCAAGGTAACATGCTTTTGTTGATCGTGGGCGTCGGATTTGTTGTCGCGGCGATCGTGCTCGATGCGTTGGCTTATCGGAAAATCCCGGGCCAGAGCAAGGGGGTTACGGTCAAGGGGCTTGTGTTGTCGCTGGTTTGCGGTGTTTTGATGGGTTTCTTTTATCTGTTTGTAGCGAGGACGCTGTCAGGCAATGACGATCCGACAATTCTCGATCCGGGAAGTTTGAGTCCTTACACCGCGGTCATGTTTTTCTCGTTGGGAGTGCTTCTGAGTAATTTATTGCTCAATCCGATCATCATGGCAAAACCGTTCGACGGGGAACCGGTTGGCTGCAAGGATTATGTCGGCGGTACGATGTGTCAACACTTGCTGGGTATTGTTGGCGGCATGATTTGGTGTGTGGGAATGACGTTGAGTATCGTGGCCGCGATGAAGGCAAGCCCGGCGATTTCCTACGGCCTGGGACAGTGTGCCACGATGATCGCGGCGATGTGGGGCGTTTTTATTTGGCGTGAATTTCGCGATGCAAAAAAGGGAGCAGGTCTTTTGCTCGCGGCGATGTTTGTCTGCTTTGCAGTCGGTATCGTTGTCTTAGTGATTGCCAGAACGACTTAAGAAATAAGGGAAAAGCATGAAGATGGGTGAGAAAACGTCTGAAAAACCACGAGTTGTCGTGGTGGGGAGTTGCAATATGGATATGAGTATCCATGGGCAGACAATTCCCCGAATTGGCGAAACGGTTATCGGAGGCCAATTTGTGATGGCCGCCGGTGGCAAGGGCGCCAATCAGGCGATTGCCGCGGCGAGACAAAGTGCCGAGGTTTTTCTTGTGTCACGTCTTGGCAGTGACGTGTTCGGTAAGCAGCTTCTGGCCAATTACCGAGAAGATGGGATTTGCATTGATCACGTGAAAGTTGTGGATGATGTGTCGACCGGGATCGCTTTGATTTTGGTTGATCCGCAAGGCGAGAACCTTATATCGGTGGCGGCGGGCGCCAACCAATGTCTTACACCGCAAGATGTGCAAGACGCTTTGGAGGCGATCGGTCAGTTTTCGGTTTTGCTTTTGCAGCTCGAAATACCGATGGAAACCGTCATAACTGCGGCAAAAACTGCCAAACGGCTCGGTGCCGTGGTCCTACTCGACCCGGCACCGGCCGTAAATTTGCCTGCGGAATTGTTACCGTATGTCGATATCTTGACGCCAAATGAAATCGAAGCGGCCGTGTTGACCGGCCTGGAACCGGATGGGCCCGATTTTGCACAACATGCTGCCGCGTGTTTGCGCGAGAAGGGCGTGGCCAATGTGGTGATTACGCTCGGTGCGGAAGGTTGTCATGTGGTCACGGAAGATGAGTCAGGTTTCATACCTGCTCACAAAGTGGATGCCAAGGATACGACGGCCGCCGGCGATGCCTTCAACGGGGCATTGGGGGCCGCCATGGCGTCCGGCAAGTCACTTCATGATGCGATCAAGGACGTTGCCAACGCGGCCGCGGCCCTCTCGGTCACCCGCCACGGTGCACAGCCTTCGTTGCCGACCGCAGACGACGTCGCCCGATTTCGCGAGGGTTTAAGAGATTAGAAGCCATTCTATAGTGCTGGCAAGATAAAATGAACCGTGCCCGCGATGCATCGTATAAATGGTAGTGAAAATCGTCCCAAATAGTGGCTGTTTCACTATAAGCAAGCGTTTTTGTGTTGCTTACATGCAAGCTCAATTTATCCGGCCAGAGCAATAAACACTTTTTTTGTGATGTTAGCCCGGCCGCCTGCGGCCGGAAACGCCTTGGAATCCCGTCGCAGGCGACGGGGCTAACGAACCGAATAACTCACTGATTAAGGATTTGGGATAAGCTTCTTGCGAGAACTTTTGCGTTCATTCCCCGATGATCTTGATCAGGATCCGTTTGGGGCGGCGGCCGTCGAACTCGCCGTAGAAGATTTGTTCCCACGGTCCGAAATCGAGCCGGCCTTGGGTGACGGCCACGACGACCTCGCGGCCCATGATCTGGCGTTTGTGATGCGCGTCGCCGTTGTCCTCACCGGTCCGGTTATGCTGATACACATCCGGCGAGGGACTAAACGGAGCCAGTTTTTCCAGCCACCGTTTGTAATCTTCGTGCAGCCCCCGCTCATTGTCATTGATAAACACGCTTGCCGTAATGTGCATTGCATTGACCAGGCACAGTCCTTCTTGGATGCCGCTTTCGGCCAGGGCGTCTTCGACGTCGGGGGTGATGTTTTCGAAGCCCATCCGCTCGGGGATGTTGAGCGTTAAGTATTTGGTGTGTGATTTCATGTCTATATGGATAGAAATAGAAGTAGATTTTGTAACCGGCACCTAAAAGGTAGTGAAGTAGATTCTACCAACTTAGATCGTTCGAAAAAAGAGCTTTTTCTGACAATTGGACGTGTGAGTATATTCTGCTTCTAGTATTCATTCGGATTGATGGTGGCACCATCACATCGGTTGCATAGTGCGGCATGTACCTCTTCTTTTACTTCATAAGAAATGCTTCTGACGGAACCATCACACAGGGCGACATTGAATCCGGACGCATGGGGGCTGCCAAAGGTATAGGTCAACATCAAATCCTCTCCACTATCTATATAGATTCCATCATTATCTGCATGATCTTGTATCGGTTTTAGATATCCAGGGGTATTGGTGTATCTTGGGTCATTTATGTAGGCATACCGGACCATTTCGCGGAAATCCGCGATATAAACGGTTTGATCATCCCCCATGGATTCTCCGTTTTCATAAAAGTCGGTACTCAGGTATTTTTCTCCGAACATATAAGTATGGGTCAAGCCGTCAGTAACATCTCTTGGCCTAATTTCGGAGGCGGCCGCTACAAGTCCGGTAAATTCATGCAAGTTGAAGTAGAATACGCCTGGTTGCCATCCTGTTGCGAGTTGTTGATCTCCTATTTGCAGGCTCGTAGGCCCTCCCCCGATCCATGGTCCTATGGTTCCTCTTACGGAAAGTCCCCCGTTTACGGCATAGTCATTTCTTGCATACTTGTATTCATTCCGTGTGATTCCTCTAACCAAATAGGGGCTGATGATCGGGTTTGGTGCGGGGCCCGTACCACGGTTCGGATGGATCGGATAAGCTTTACTGGCACGCCGGCTGGGACAATACCAGACCTCTATCGGATGTTGCAACCGTTCATTATTGGCCCATAGCAAATCGTTATTACTCATATCGATGCGAGGGTTCACACTGCCTCGTGGTTTCATGTCGGTCCCCATCTCGAACAAAGCAATTTCTTCCATATAGGGAAGCATGCTATAGGCGCAAGAGCCCGGTTGGTATTTTCCGGAGCCACGAAGCGGATGCGGTGCCCACATACATCCCCAGCCTCCACTCGGATAGTGTCCGTTGGCATCGGAGCAATTGATGAAACCGAGGGAGAGCTGTTTCAGGTTGCTCTTGCACTGCATGTTACGCGCTGCTTCGCGAGCTGCTTGAATGGCAGGCAGCAGCAACGCAATTAAAATGCCGATAATGGCGATGACAACGAGCAGTTCGACAAGGGTAAATGCTTTGTTGTATAGACATCGTTTTTTCATAAGGTTCACCTTTTGGGGGCGGTAGAACGAGAATAAGACCATGTAGATCCCGCCACGTGCAGTTGGCGGGATCTACAAAGGTTTTTGGGTAGGTGCTACCGTACCAGCAGGATAGCAAGCCTACTAAAAATATACAGCGAAAACAAAATTTTTATTTTCGACGTTTGAAGAACCACAGCAAGCCAAGGGCACTGCAGATCATCATGATCGTTGAAGGTTCGGGCACGGCTGTGTTGCCCGTACCGGCTTGCCAGTTTCCGGCGAGGATGGTGGCGTCCGAGGCGTCGACATGGCCGTCGCCGTTGAAGTCGCCCATCTCCCAGGTGGCACCAGGTCCGGCTTGCCAGTTCCCCGCAAGGATCGTGGCGTCCGAAGCGTCCACCTTCTTGTCGTGGTTGGCGTCACCAGGGATATCGCTGGTAATCGTCGCATCGAGGTCGGTCAAACGAATTGCCTCGATCAGCGTTCCCAAATAACCGTCGACCGTGATGATGATATCCCCGTTGGCGTCCGGCGTGACGCTATAGAAGTTCAGACCGGCACCTTGGGCGTAGCAATCGGTATAAGGGCTATACCAGTTTCCTTGCTCGGGATAGGCCGTAACATCGTCATTGGCGAACAAGTTATTGACCCGAAGGTTCTGTGAATACAGAGTCGGGGTTTCTTCGGCGCCGAAGATCTCGACATTGAACGTGCCTGCGGGGTCAAGTCCTCCGATCGTGACGGTGATCGCATTGTTTGCATCACCAATGACTCGCGTGTTCATCACCTCATCGGGAGTCGACTCGACGACATCATCCCATCCGACCATGGGCATCGTCGCCTTGCTTCCGATACCGGCAAGCGTGACGGTAACTCCGGAAGCAGCATCTCCATCGGCCATTTCAAGACCGGTTGCCGTGCCGCTGATTTCACCGATGTCGTTCCAGTTCAGCCCGGTTTTGCCATAGGTGTTTTGGGCAACACCGCTATTGGCGGTTCCGAGATTGAGCTGAAGCAATTCGCTCGAAGTGGCGACAACCGAGGCGGTAATCGCACTGTTTGCCAACGGGCTTCCAGGGGTCCAGCTCGACAGGTCGCCATACGAAACCTCGATTCCATAGCCGTCTTCGTTGACGAAGTAGGAGCCGAAGTTGAACTCGCCGCCGATGTACCAGCCGGTACCGGTAGTGCTATAGTCGATCACCGTGAAGGTATTTCCGATCGCAGGAGCGGTACCTTCGAAATCCATGTCGAACTGGGTCCCTCCACGCATTCCTTGGTTATACCTAGTACCATGTCCAAAAAACGGTCCGGAGAAAAGTATCCTGTTCTCGACAACAATAGGGTTGAAGGCTCCATCCTTGACAATAGCCCGGATCGTTCCTGCCCCTTGGTTATGACTATCGGATACGGTTCGGCTTCCGGGCCGTCCTGTTTCCGTCGTCAAAAGGCCTAAGCTTACGCTGCTGTCACCACGTACGTTGATATCACCGTATCCATGGCCATAGGACAAGTAGACACCTTGGGATTTCACAACACCACCGTTGACGTTTAGTACGCCTCGGTTGGCAATGTCGCCGCAGCCCATCATTAGAGCGGCATATCCATTTCCGGTGGATCCGTCACTTCTAATGAATGGCGTGGTGATTTTGGCCCCGGTCGAGTCATAGCCGACGTGAAGCGTACCATTTTCCCCGACGTTGATTTCACCATAGGAACCATCTTGCGAGCTGCCCAGATAGGGCGAGTTTCCGACATAGATGTCCCATTGGGTTGCGCAGAACATGCCGTTATCGACGTTGAGGTAGCCTTGACCGGCGTTGTGGCCGATGTAAAGCGGCTGGTGGTTGGAATAAGGACGACCGGGATCGGTGAAATCCAAAACCACTTGGCCTGCCACGCTCAAGAGACCGCCGCCGGTGATGTTGAGGGTTCCGATGCTGCCGGGACCTTCACCCAAAGTCAAAAGGCTCGGGTTGGTAAGGACATAGCTGCCTGTCCCCGAAAAGTTACAGGTTTGGTTCAACATGTTTTGGCTGCCGATGTGGATGTGGTTGTTTTCAGCTAAAACATTGCCGGGAACAGCGCTATAAGACCAGTTTGCGGTCGTTTCAAAATCACCATTGGCAACCAGAAAATAATTGTCGGTGACTTGGGCGTTGGCAAAACTGCCAGAAAGTGCAACGACGACCAACAACATCAAAACCGATGTAAGACGCCGACGAATCCAGAAGAGTCCGGCCAAGGCAAGCATGCCAAGTCCCACCAACGTGGAAGGCTCGGGAACCGCATCCGCTTGCATCTGCGATTGTTCACCGAGCGAGGTGAGCCGGATGCCTTGCACGAACGGAGCATTGCCATCGAGCGAGATCACAATGTCGCCGTTGATGTCGGCCGAGACGTCAAGGAACGCAAGACTTGCGGCTTGTGCGTAGCCATCGAGGTAAGCATTGTAGCCGTCGCCATGTTGCGGCAAGGTGTACAAGGTTGGGTCTGAACCCGAGTCGCCCGTATGGACACCGGGAG
>JASFHG010000151.1:0-7937 GCA_050123355.1 Planctomycetia bacterium | reverse complement strand
CGACGCAGCAGGGCTTTTCCATGAAGACGTGCTTGCCGGCCTCGATTGCTGCTTGGTAATGCATCGGGCGGAAGCCGGGCGGGGTGGCGATCAGGACGAGGTCGATATCCGAGTCGATCACTTTCTGGGCCCCTTCGAAGCCCGAGAAGATCTGATCCGGCGCGACCGTGCCGCGTTCTCCGAGTTTTTTCTGAAAGAGCTTGGCCGTGCTTTGGGCCTTCTCCTCGAAGGCATCGCACATCGTGACCAGTTCGGCGTTGGCGTTGTTTTTGATGCAATCGAAGACAGCACCTCGGCCCCGGTTGCCGGCCCCGATGAGTCCGACTTTGATTTTTTTGTCGGAGGTCGGGTTACCGTGTGCGGCTTGGGTGAGGGAAAGGCCGGTCAAGGAAGCACCGGCGACGGTGAGGGAGGAATTGCGCAGGAAAGTACGGCGAGAGGTGGTCATGGCGAAAGGTTCTCCTGAAAAAAGTGTCTCGGTCACGTGCGACCGACGACTCGATAAATCCCGTCACACGTAACGGGGGCAGCACAAGGAGTGGGTTGTTTGCGGGCAGCACAGGAGTTTTTTGTAAAATCCTTGTTTCCAAGAATTTCAAGCCGGATTTGAGATCGCGATAGCAGGTCTCTAATCCGGATATTATCCGGAAAAGAGGCTAACGCCTCATTTCCGGCTTGGACAAAATTTTACCAAATTTGAAGCTACTGAAAGTTGTGTTTACTCGCGACCGCTATGGGCCTCTTTGTATTCTTTGATCGACTTGGCGTCTGGCTCGAAGATCTTCGATTCTTCCAGCGTCGGCTTGGTCAAGGGGCGAACGACGCGGAAACCGATGAAGTCGGCGTCCGTATGATACCAGATGCTCTGCGGGATCTGGGGGTCTTGCTTCTTCCACTCTTTTTCCGAGCCGCGACGTGCCGCACTGCGGAGTGCGTCGGGGTCATCGTCCCAGGTTCCCCCGCGAACGACACGCGGATAAAGCGTCTTGGGCACGTTTATCGGGTTGACCAGGATCTTGTCTTGCGACTTGGGGTATCCCTTTTCGGTGAACTGATCGACGACCCATTCGGCCACGTTGCCGTGCATGTCGTACAGGCCCCAGGCGTTGGGTTTCTTCTTTCCGACCTTTTGATACTGCTCATCCGAGTTGTCATAGTACCAACCGTAGTCGTCGAGTTTTTCGGGATCGTCGCCAAAGCAGTAGGCGGTCTTGCTTCCGGCCCGGCAGGCATACTCCCACTCGGCTTCGGTTGGCAGACGATAGTAGTGGCCCGTCTTGGCCGAGAGCCACTTGCAATACATCTTCGCGGCCAGTTGCGTCATGCAGATCGCCGGGTAGCCGTCGTGGCCCATGCCGAATGTCATGTCGCAATAGGCGGGCGTCGGAGCAGCCAGGGCGTCGGCCAATTTGTCGTAAGCATCGGAGTTGATTTTTTTATGCTTACGCATTTTCACGTTGAGTTTGGTCGCCCATTGGTCGTACTCGTCCCACGTGACTTCGCATTTGCCCATCCAGAACGGGGCGACCTTTACTTGTCGCTGGGGGCCTTCACTTTCCTGACGATCTTCTTCGTCCTTGGGGCTGCCCATCGTGAACTCGCCACCGGGGATCGGGACCATGTCGAACTTGATGTCCGAGCCGGGGATCGTTTCGGTGTAGGGCTTCATTTCCTTTTCTGTCGAGGCCTTGGCGTCTTTGACCTCGCGGGCCTTGAGGATCCACTTCAGCGTCGGGACGGGAGTCAGGTGGTCGTCTCCTTCCCACTTCGTTTCGGCCCCGGCCTTTGGCTCGGTTTTTGCTTCGGCCTTGGAGTCAGCCTTCACGTCGGCTGCGGAGCATCCATCCGACGCGGCCATCCAGGTCGGGACGGTGATCAAAGTGGCTACGAAAAAAATGAAAAGCACTTGCAAGAGAGTCCTCTTCTTCGTTACGCTAGACATACTGGGCTTCCTCGATAGTAAGGTTGTTGATGGAAATTGGTCCGTATAGGAATTCAATAATAAAATCTTACAGGAGTGTCACGATCCTGGATCGATAGATACTCCCAAAAGGTAAAAAACGAAGATGGAAAATAAAAACAACTGTAGGGGGGGATGGTCGACCGCGTTTGTTATGGTGGGCAGCTGTATTTTGCTGCTTTGGGCGGCATCTTGTGCACCCCGGCAGCTTCAGCGGTTCGAGCGATCGGGCGTACAATTTAACACCCCGATCAACCTTATATTCTACACGTCGGATGAGAAAAATGCAAGCGAGGCCGCCCAGGCAGCCTTCGATCTGATCGCCGAACTCGAATACGTATTCACCGATTGGCGGCCGGAGAGCGAATTGAGGCAGCTTTGCGCAAAATCTGACGGTAAAACGCCTATCAAAGTGAGTGACCACCTATTTCGGGTACTCCAACAGGCCCAGCAGATGTCGGAACGGTCCGGTGGGACATTTGACGTGACGATCGGCCCGGTCGTCAAACGCTGGCGGCAGGCAATCCGACAGAAAAAGTTGCCAAAACCGGAAAAGCTGGCCGAGGCGATGGACCTGGTCGGTTACCGGTTGGTCCACCTCAATCCCAAGGACCAGACCGTCCTGCTCGATAAGCCGAACATGCGGCTCGACCTGGGCGGGATCGCCAAGGGCTATATCATCGATCAGGTCCTGGCCCTGTTCAAGAAACGGGGGATCGATCATGTGCTGGTCGATATCGGGGGAGATATGGCGATGGGGGATCCTCCGCCCGGGAAAGAAGGCTGGATTGTCGCGGTCGCCCCGCTGGAAGGTCTTGCCGCGGACGGGAGCAACGGACCGTTTCGCCGCTTGACCCTGTCCAACTGTGCGGTTGCCACCTCGGGCGACACGGAGAAATTTGTCGAGATCGACGGCCGACGCTACTCCCATCTGATCGATCCACGGACCGGCATCGGGATCACGGACCACAGCAACGTGACGATCATCGCCCCGGACGCGACGACGGCCGACGCGCTCGCCTCGACGGTCAGCATCCTCGGCCCCACCGAAGGCTTGAAGCTGATCGAAAAAACCCCCGACACCGAAGCCCTCATCTTCCGCCAGCCCGAAGACAAGCTGGAAGTCTACCACTCGCCCGGCTTCCCCGAGAAGTGACCATAGTTGTCGAGCGGACCATTTTGGCTTAGAATGGCGTCTGTTTCGTAATTTCTGTAGTTTAGCGGTCGAATGGAATTCGACGTTTTTTGACGATGGTTTCATTTTTATAAAAGCGTCGAATTCCATTCGACCGCTAAACGGTGTAATCATCTTTATCAAATTTGGAACTACTGAACTTTTTATTAAAGGAGATCTAGCATGGAATACAGCCACATGGGGATTCCGACCCAAACGCCCCGCGAGGGAGAGACGTATTTGGAAGACGTCAAGCTCTACCTGACCGATTTTACAAAGCATCCGTTCGGCGTCGAGTGGCTCAGATTCATGCCGGACAGTCCGATGCACGAAGCGGTCCGCACGATCCCGCACGTTGCTTTTAAGGTGGACGACATCGAAGAAGCGATCAAGGGTTACGAGGTGATCGTCCCGCCGACCGACGGGGGTGAGATGATTTACGCGTTCGTCATGAGCGAAGGTGCCCCGGTCGAGTTGATGCAGTACAAATAACGCGGAGCGTTATTTGTAAGAGGACAGAAGACAGAGGACAGAGAACAGAAGGAGCTTCCGCTCCAAGATGACTTCACGTTGGTGCGGTAGCACTCTGTCATCTGTCCTCTAGAAAACAAAAAACGCGGCGCGTCCTGAGTACAGGATCGCGCCGCGATTTTATAGGAAATCGCAAGGGGTGACTTGCGAGTTGTCCGTTGGTCGTGATCTAGGATTTAGACCATGTCTTTGAGGCCCTTCAGCGGGCGGACCTTTACCTTGTTGTAGGCAGGTCGGGCTTTGACGTCCATCAGTTCGCCCGGCTTGAACGGGTTCGGAACGTTCTTCTTCGCGGGTCGTGCGGGGACCTTCTTCTTCTCGATCTTCATCAGACCGGGAATGGTGAAGCTACCGGGACCTCGGGAGCCGATGTTCTTCTTGATTTGCTCTGCCATCGCTTCAAAGACAGCCGCGACGTCTTTCTTGGTCAGGCCGGTCGCCGTGGCGATTGCGGTCAAGATTTCGGTCTTGGTGGGGGCTTTCTTGACGCCAGAAGCTGCTGCTTTTTTCTTGGCCATTACTTTTTCTCCTAAAATTTATGAAACAAGTTTGCGGACGTCCATTCACGCAAAATGGACAAAACGTCGAGTGACGCTGTTGTTAATACCACCCCCAAAAAATTGGAAGCGATACGCCATCTGCGTTGATTTAATTCCTCTTCGGCATTTTCTGCAACCCAGAAAACCCGTTAAACCCTAGATTTTTCGGGAAATTTCTTGTCGTTTCGCCACTTTTCCCCCGATTTTTACGGATTTTCGAGGAAAGAGCGAAAAAATGCCGAAAAAACATAGCATGGAAAACCACCCCGGCAAGCAGGAAAAACCATACAATAAAGGACTTTTTTCATACGCAAGCAATTTGCTCACCTTCGACCCGGCCTGTGAACCCGCCGGAAGGCCAAGCCGTCCTTTTGTCGGCTCTCCCTCTTGATCCACCTAGACAGGGGGGGTAGAATAGATGACTTGCCTATGCTTAATAAAGTCTATTCGGAAACCTTGGCTCTGTTCCTTGCGACGAAATTGCTCTAAAAAACCGGTTGCTGCCGGCCGGGCGAGCCGACTTTGGGATAGGCTTTCACATGAACGACGGTACAAAAACCATATATAACAGTGGTCCCATGAACACTTCCCCTTTCCCTGATGACAAAGGTCGGTTCGGTCCCTTCGGTGGACGTTATGTCCCCGAGACGCTAACCCAGGCGCTGGAGCAACTCGACCGTGAGTATACTCAAGCGTCGACCGACGAGTCCTTTCAAACCGAGCTCGAAGAGATACGCCGTGACTATATCGGGCGGCCCTCGCCGCTCTATTTTGCCGAACAGCTCACGAAAAAAGTGGGCGGGGCGAAGATCTATCTCAAACGCGAGGACCTCAACCATACCGGTTCGCACAAGATCAACAACACGATGGGCCAGGCACTGTTGACCGTCCGGATGGGCAAGCGACGTGTGATCGCCGAAACGGGTGCCGGCCAGCACGGGGTTGCCACGGCGACGGCCTGTTCACGGTTCGGGCTCGAGTGTATCGTCTACATGGGCGAGGAAGACATCCGCCGCCAGAAACCAAACGTCTTTAGTATGAAGTTGCTTGGTGCCGAGGTCCGGCCGGTTTCGAGCGGATCCCGTACACTTCGCGACGCGGTCAACGAGGCGTTCCGCGACTGGATGAGCTCGGTCGAGACGACCCATTATTGCCTCGGTTCCGCCCTGGGTCCCAATCCATTTCCCAGGATGGTCCGCGATTTCCAGTCGGTCATCGGCCGTGAGGCCCGGCAGCAGTGCCTCGAACGGCTCGACCGCCTGCCGGATTTGGTTGTCGCTTGTGTCGGAGGCGGGAGCAACGCGGCCGGGATGTTCTATCCGTTCATCGAAGACGAGTCGGTCGAGATGGTCGGGGTCGAGGCGGGCGGACGCTCCAACAAGCCGGGCGACCATGCGGCTCCGCTCTCGTTTGGTAGCCCCGGCGTGCTGCATGGCAGTTATAGTTACGTGATGCAAGACGAAGACGGCCAGACCTGCGACGTCCACTCGATCTCCGCCGGACTCGACTATCCGGGCGTCGGGCCGGAGCATAGTTACTGGCACGAGACCGGCCGCGTCAAGTATACCGAGGCGAAGGACGCCGAGGTGCTCGACGCGTTTGCCCTGTTGGCACGAACCGAGGGGATCTTGCCCGCGTTGGAGAGTTCCCACGCGGTGGCCAAGGCCGCCGAGATGGCGGCCCAACGCAAGCCGGATGATATCGTATTGATTTGCCTCTCCGGCCGTGGCGACAAGGACGCCGCCGAGATCGCCCGCCTGACGGGTGAGACGTTTTAAAGTTAAAACCTTTCCAATTGTGATGCTTATTGAGTCTCAGGTATTTAAAGTTACATCGTCAAGCCGGAATTGGGCCGCGAAGCGTGCCCTATTCCGGGTCGAAGAAGCTGAGATAAACCGTAGTACGGACCCGGAATAGGGACTGTCGTCCCAATTCCGGCTTGGTACTGATGTTGAAGCCTGTAACTTTAAATATCTGAGACTCAATAGCCGCGTGACTTTATGTCCGCGCTCGGGGTAATGACGGTAAACGCTTTGCGATTTTATGTAAAATATATCCAACACGAAAATACCAACGTTTTTTCAATGGCAATGAGATCGCGGGCATAAAGCCACGCGGCTAAAAAACTGAACACCGAAAACTGAAATCTTTTTATGTCCGCAATTGATCAATTATTTAACCGGCTCCGCGAGAACAATCAAAAGGCCTTCATGCCGTTCATCACGGCGGGCGACCCGGACCTCGATTTTACGCTCGAGGTGATCCGGATGCTCGATGCGTGTGGGTCGAGCATGATCGAGCTGGGGATCCCCTATAGCGATCCGGTCGCCGATGGGCCGGTGATCCAGGCGTCCTACACGCGAGCACTTGACAAGGGTGTGAAACTGTCGCAGATCTTTGACGCGGTCGGGACCGTGACCTCCGAGGTCCAGACGCCGATCGTCTCGATGGTCAGCTATGGGATCATCTACCGCCGTGGGCTGGAGGCGTATGTCGCCGCCGCGAAAGAGGCCGGAGTCGCCGGCGCGATCGTCCCCGACTTGCCGGTTGAAGAGTCGGACAAGTTGGCCGAGATCTGCCGCCGTGAGGACTTCAGCTTGATCCAGCTTATCGCCCCGACGACGCCTCGCGAGCGAGCGAAGCGGATCGCCGAGCAGACGACCGGTTTCATTTATTACATCTCGGTGGCCGGGATTACGGGCGAGCGGAACGAGCTCCCGCCCGAGCTGGCCGAGAACGTTGCCTGGCTCCGCGAGCAGACCGACCTGCCGGTTTGCATCGGTTTCGGTATCAGCCGGCCCGAGCATATCAAGGCCCTTGCCCCGTCGGCCGACGGTTTGATCGTCGGGTCGGCGATCGTCCGCCGCATCGCCGAAGCGTCGGAGAAGGATCGTCGGTCGGTCCTGGCTGATATCAAGAGTTATGTCGAAGACTTGTTGGACGCCGTGCCGAGTTAGAGAAAAAGGGGACATTCTACTTTTTTCTACCCCAAACCGTTTCCGTTTTTCCGAAAAGAAAAAAGTTGAGTGTCCCCTTTTTCGTAGCGTTTTTTATAGCCGGAGCCAAAGTGACGAGCAAGCTCGACGGCTATTGATTGTAAGATATTTAAAGTTATAAGCGGCTTAACGTTTTTTCCTGAAAAACCGGCCTTCCGTTGGTCGGCCTCGTAACTTTGAATACCTGAGAGTCTATAAAAGTTTACTGAAAAGCAAATACCGTATGGAAAGAGAAGTTACCCGAAAAAAGGGACACTCAACTTTTCTTTTTTAATTTTTTTTGGCAAAAGAACCTAAGTGTGGAGAAAAGTAGAATGTCCCTTTTTTCTCCACTGAATACTTTCCCCCGTGATCCTGCTATCGGTTAATGACATCAAGAAACGTTTTGGGCCGGATCCGGTACTGGATGGGGTGACCTTCGACCTGCACTCCGGGCAGCGGGTCGGGCTCGTCGGGCCGAACGGGTCGGGCAAGACGACGCTGATGAAGATCATCGCCGGACGCGAGGACGCCGATGCAGGCCGGGCGACGCTTTTTGGCGCAACGCGGCTTGGTTATCTCGAACAGCAACCTCTTTTCGTGCCGGGCCGCACACTCTGGGACGAGGCTCGCGAGGCTCTTTCTCACTTCATCGTGCTCCAGCATGAGTCGGTCCGGGTGGCCGATCAACTGGCCGCGACGCCCGAGGGGCCTGAGCATGACCGGCTGGCCGCCCGCTATGATCGGCTGCAACACGA
>JASFHG010000150.1:0-7954 GCA_050123355.1 Planctomycetia bacterium | reverse complement strand
CCGGATATAAAACTCGAATGAAAGCCGCACCTGGCGGGCCGATGAAGGTCCTGACGGCGCACTGGGCACAGCAACTTCCGAAGATCGCCGCTTTCGAGCCGGAACTGATGGAGTTGGACGACCATCGGCTGCGAAAGCGGAGCCTCTCGCTACGCCACCGGGCCCGAAGTGGCGAGCCGCTCACGAAGCTCTTGCCCGAGGCTTATGCTCTGGTCCGCGAGGCGGGCCGCCGCACGCTCGGCATGCGTCACTACGACGTGCAGTTGCTCGGCGGGATCGCCATGTTCCACCGCTCGATCATCGAGATGCGTACCGGTGAAGGAAAAACGCTCACGGCGACGCTGCCGATGTATCTTTACTCGCTGCTCGGGCGAGGGTGCCAGTTGGCGACCGTCAACGACTATCTGGCCCGACGTGACGCGGACTGGATGCGGCCGATCTATCAAGCGCTCGGCGTGTCGGTCGGCGTGATCGAGACCCAGATGTCGCAGCCACAACGTCGGAAGGAATATGAGTGCGAGGTGGTCTACGGCACGGCGAAGGAGTTCGGGTTCGACTTTCTCCGCGACCGGCTCCTTTTGCGTCGGATCCGCGAGGGTCAAAACGACCTGCTCGGCGGCATGGTCGGAAAAGTGGGGAGCGGCGGGAACGAAAAGCCGGTCCAGCGCGAGGCCTACTTCGGCCTGGTCGACGAGGCGGACAGTATCTTGATCGACGAAGCACGGACGCCGCTGATCATCAGTGCCCTGCCGACCGAGGACGAAAAGCTGGCCGTCGATTGCTATCAGTGGTCCGCCCAGATGGCCGACGAATTTGAAGAAGACATCGACTACGAATATGATCACGACAAGCGTAAGGCCGAGTTGACTCGCGAGGGCCGGCTCAAGACGCGGCGGCTGCCGAAGCCCGAGGCGATGGACGCGGTCGGCATGGTCAACATCTACCAGTACATTGAACAGGCGATCATGGTCGATCGCGAGTATCACCTCGATCGCCAGTACGTCGTCCGGGACGGCGAGATCGTGATCGTCGACGAGTTTACCGGCCGACTCTCCGAAGGTCGAAAGTGGCGATCGGGAATCCACCAGGCGGTCGAAGCGAAGCAGGGTGTCGAGGTCACGGTCGAGACCGGCCAGGCGGCCCAGGTGACGGTCCAGGACTACTTCCTCCGCTATGAACGGCTCGCCGGGATGACCGGTACGGCCGAATCATCGCGTGGCGAGTTGGGCAAGATCTATAAATGCCACGTAATCCAGGTCCCGACGAACCGACCGGTCGCACGAATCGAGCTGCCGACGCTGATCTGCGGCACCGAGCAGCAGCGGTGGGAGGCGATCGTCGAAGAGATCTGTGAAATACACGCGACCGGCCGTCCGATCCTGATCGGTACCCGCTCGATCGACAAGTCGGAGATCCTCGCCCGCATGCTCAACCAACGGGGTATCGAGCACCAGATACTCAACGCGCACCGGATCGCCGAAGAAGCGGACATCATCGCCCGGGCCGGCGAACGTGGGAAAGTGACCGTCTCGACGAACATGGCAGGCCGCGGTACCGACATCAAGCTGGGCGAAGGGGTCTACGACCTGGGCGGGCTGCACGTCATCTGTACCGAGATGCACGACGCACGCCGGATCGACCTGCAGTTGATCGGTCGATGCGGTCGACAAGGTGACCCGGGCACGTTTCGCCAGTACCTCTCGCTGGAAGACGACCTGTTGGAAAGCGGGCTCGGCCCGAAAAAATCGAAGAAACTGAAAGCGATCGGCGAGAACCAGCCCGGCCCGTTCAACAACAAGCGGCCGATCTTCGTCAAAGCCCAAAGGAAGATCGAAAAACGCCACTTCCGCGATCGAAAACAGCTCATGTATTTTGCAAAAGAACGGAAGAAGATGCAACGCCAGATGGGCCAAGACCCGTGCCTCGACACGCCGGGTTCCTAACTTGCGGCAAATATTTTTTCGACAACTTTAGCCGCCGAGCTTGTTCGGCGCTTTTTGGTTGGTGCTAACGCACCGTTGTAATAACCCGCTCCCGTTGGTCGCTGGCGATTTTACAAATATTTTCCCAACACACTTTTCAATCGACGAGCAAGCTCGACGGCTAAGGAAAGGAGTCTCCTCATGCGGCGACGTGATTTTCTGGTTGCTTCGGCGGCGACGGTCGGTACGCTGGCTCTTTCCGGCTGCACCGAAACGACCTCGGATTCCACCCCTGCTCCGCCAACGTTCACGACGAAGCTCCAAAAAGCGCTCATCGGTCGGCCGAGCGAAGAGAACTTCAAGAAGTGGCGAGCGGCGGGCTTCGAGGGGGTCGAAGTCTATGGCGGCGGCTCGCATCTGAAATCGTACGACGACGCAGCCCGGGATCGTGAGTTGGCCGAGAAGCATGGGCTGGTGCTCCACTCGGTTCTGTTCGGTTGGAGCGAGCTCAACAGCAAGGAGCCGAGCGTTATCGAGGCGTGCCAAGCGCAGATCCGCCGCTCGATCGAGGCCGCGCGAGGGTACGGCGCGTCGGCCGTGCTGCTGGTCCCGTGCCAGGTGCCCGGGATGCGGGTGCCGAAGCCGTGGGAGTGGGACATCAAGTTCGACGAGAAGACCGGCATGGTCACGAGCGTTGCCGACGGGGATAACACGAAGTACGCCCCGTATATCGAAGCGCAAAATTGGGCTACCATGTCCTCCGGTAAGGCGATCGAAGCGTTGATCCCCGACGCCGAGAAGGCGGGCGTGATCATTGCGTTGGAAAACGTCTGGAACAACCTGTGGATCTCGCCGGGGTTGATGAAAAACTTCGTCGCCTCGTTCGCCAGCCCGTGGGTTCAAGCCTACTTCGACGTCGGCAACCACGTCCGCTACGCAAAGCCGACCGAGTATATCGAGACGCTCGGCAAGCTGATCAAGAAGGTCCACATCAAAGATTTCAAGCTCGACCGGAAGCATCGCAACGGCGGAAAATTTGTCGACCTCCGCGATGGAAGCGTCGACTGGCCGGCGGTCCGCAAGGCGCTCGATCGGATCGACTACAACGGCTTCCTCACGATCGAAGGAAGCCGCGGCCTCTCGCTGGCCGAAAAATCCAAGCGGTTGGATCTGATCATTGAGGGGAAGTAGATGATTTTCATTCTTTAGCCGCGTGGCTTTATGCCCGCGCTCGGCTTGATAATGGAAAACACGTTTCGGTTTCCGTAAAATGACCTCAACCCAATAACACAACGCGATTTTTTATATCGACAAGAGCGCGGGCATGAAGCCGCGCGGCTAAAACCCTCTAGCGATGATAGATATAATCGGCTTCGATGAAGTAGGGGAAACCGCCGAGCGGGCGGTAAATTTCGGCTTCGCGGATGCGGAGGATCCCGCCGACACCGGTTGACTTGAGAGAATAGTTGGTCAGCAGGTCGCCGCTCATCTTGACTTTGACCATTTCGGTCGAGTTCAGAGCCCGGGCACAAAATTTACAGTGCTGCCGACTGGGGACCAAGATAAACTGCTGGATGTTGACGCTCTGGCGGCCGGGATACATGTATCCCTTGATATAAACCCGCTTGCCGTCGAGCTCCCTGATCCGTTGGGGGATCCCCTGCGTTCCTTCCTCGGGCTGCATCTCTCGCCAATCCAGGCCGACATATCCCATGGGCACTTCGTTGGTAATGACAAAGACAAAAAGACCGGAACCGACGATCCACAGCCCGATCGAACAGCACAGGCCGGCGATCGCAAAGTTGCGGCCGGTCATCTCGCCCACCGAGTTACGGATCTGGTGCAAGGCGAACGCTCCGCACGCGAGTCCGATGATCGGGATGAAGACCATGACCCAACTGAACATGGTCAAGATCGAAAGGAGCCCGAAGATCAGGCTCGCGATCGCAAGCGGGCATATTTCGCGAAACGACTCGTCGGCCCCTTCTTCAAACCGCCGACCACGATACCGGGGCTGGGGACGGGAACCTTCAGGCGTACTGGGGATATAATCGGACATGGAATGGTTTATCGTCGGTTAAATAAATTTCTTTCAACGGTTAGCCCCGTCGCGTACGACGGGTAGGTTTAAAACCGGCCGCAGGCGGTCGGGCTAACGTGTTTTGTAATCAATAACTTTATTGCCCGGCCGTGAGCGACTTGGCGACGTCGGTTCGGTAGGCGACGGCCGCCGGCAGATAACCGACGATCGATGCCAAAATGATCAAGCCGGGGATGAGGATCAGCTCTTGCCATTGGAACTGATACGCATGGACGATCACACCGGTCTGATCGGCAATCGTCGGCCCGAGGATCCAGACCAGCCCGTGCCCGAGGAGCAACCCGATCAGGCCACCACCGAGCGAGAGCAGGATCGACTCGAGCAGGATGATCATCCCGACGTGCATCCGGCTTGCGCCGAGGGCTCGCATGACCGCGATTTCGTGGCGGCGGTCGCTCATCGAGTTGTAAATGCTCACCAAGATTCCGATCCCGGCCACGACGACGACCAGCGTTGCCAAAATTAACAGCAGAAGCTGCACGTTACCGAGGATGTTCTTAAACAGCTTCTTGATCTCATCGGCCGGCTGGACCGACTGAACGCCGACTCGATTGTCAATGGCCAAGGGCAACTCCATCGTGAGTTTAGGTCTGTCCTGGTATAAACAGACCAACGCGGCCGAGATTCTTCGATCGGCAAGCGCGACCGGCTCGTGGGTATGGCCGTGTTCGTCGTGGGCGTGCTCGTCGTGACTGTGCTCTTCGTGGGCATGTTCTTTTTCGTGGGCCGCTTCGTCATGCGGTTTTTCAGGCTCCTTCGACTCTTCTTTCTTCGGCTCTTCTTCCTTCTTTTCGAAGAAACGATGGATGCTGGAATCTTGCTTCGCGTGGCAACCAAGCATATAAAAACCGTCGAGGTCGATGAAGATCGCGCGGTCGTTCGGGGTGTTGGTATGTTCGAGGATACCGACCACTTTGAACGGATGGTGGTCGTTGTCTTTGTCCGCGTTTTTGGGAGTGCTGCCGTCGGGGCTCGGGTGGGTCGGCTTGAAGGTATCACCCACCTTCAGGCGGGTCAACTTCGCGGCGGTCGAGCCGAGAACCGCTTCAAACGGCTTCTCCATGCTCAAGTTGCCCCCTTCGGCAAACACGTAACTCTGGCCGTTCTGATAGGTCAGCTTGTCGAACATGTCCGAATTGGTCGCGATAACCGGCAGGTCCTTGTAGGCGTGGCCCATGCAGATCGGGACGACCGTCTCGATGGCCGACGAATACGGCACGGGATTTTCTATCCCTTCGTAATTTCCCTTCATCTCTTCATAAAACGAATAGGGGATCGTACCGGGCGACTCTCCGATATGGAAGACCGTGTTGAGGACCAGCTCGAGCTTGCTCCCCTCCGGCCCGACGATCAGGTCGTAGCCCTGGGAACCTTGCTTGAAGGATTTATCGATCACGCCATAGATAACCAACACGGCCACCACCAGCGCCACGCCAAGCCCCATCGCGAAGGCGGTCAACGCCGAGGCAAGAAACCGTTGTTCAATACTACGCCAAGCTATTTTCCAAAGACTCATTTTCGATGCTATTAAAGGTTAATGGTTTATATGGTTAGCGGCGGGGCTTGTCCCCGCGTTATAAACTTTCGATTTATATTTTAACGCTACCTTTATTAACGCGGGGACAAGACCCGCCGCTAACATCGCTAACATCAAAAGACAAAACTTTTTACACTTCGGCCTTGACGACCGCTTTATTAAAATCTTCCAGGTTGTCGATGCGGTCGAATTGGTTGGCGACCTCGGGCGTGTGCGTGACGACCAGCAGCGAGACCTTTTCCTCCTCGCACGTCTGGCGGAGCAGGTCGATCACCTGTTGCTGGTGGCCTGAGTCGACGTTGGCGGTCGGTTCATCGGCCAGCAAGACCCGCGGCCGGTTGGCCAGTGCCCGAGCGACCGAGACTCGCTGCTGCTCGCCGACGGACAGTTGGGTCGGCTTGTGGGTGGTGCGGTGACTCAGGCCGACGCGATCGAGCAACATTTTCGCCCGTTTGTAATCGACCCGTCCCCCGGCGAACCGCATCCCGAGCAGCACGTTCTCCAGCGCCGAGAAGCCGGGCAGCAGATTGAACGTTTGGAACACGTAGCCGATCTGTTCGGCGCGGAACTGGTCACTTTCGGACTCGGTAAACAGGGTAATATCCCAATCGCCGATCATGACGCGGCCCGAGTCGGGCCGGCTGATCCCGGAGATGACGTGCAGCAGGGTCGACTTGCCGCATCCGCTCCGGCCGACCAGCGCCATCTGCTTCCCTTCTTCCAGCACGAATGCATCAATATCGAGGATCGGCAGCCGTCCGCCGTCCGGCTCGGGGAATGACTTTTTTACTTCAAATAGTTCTAGCATAACAACTTAGGGAATTTTGGATCTAATGATTGTTCGTTAGAGCAATACCTCTACATCTATCTTATACGCATCGGGTTCGTGGGTAGTTCAATCTTACCTCGGAAAAAACCAAAAAAATTTTCCAGCGTAATAAAAAGAGAGCAGAAGACGAGCTTGGCCGCCTGAAAGAGGTGACAAAAACATTATCAAGAGAGGGCCGGCTCATGAAATGTTCCCGCGAGACATTTTGTTCTTCTTACGACCGTCGCAGCCGGTGCAACATGACTTACCGGGTCGGTCTGGTTTATTTCTAACAATAAAAAGGAGGGGGTATTTCGGTCGAAATTTTTGACCAGCCCTGGTTTGTATCCTAAACTTGTCTAGCACCTAGTTCTGTCAGGATGACGTTGAGTCGGGTTGTACGGATTAGGTGAATTAGTTCGCGAAACCAACCAGCCTGCCCTCCCACTTAAGGCATGGAGCCTTCATTTTAGCGACGCGGTGTGATTTTATGCCGGCTTGAAACCGACCGCTCGACCACCTCCCGCTGAAATGCACAGAAGAGTAAAACGACTATGCGAAAACACTCCTGTTTCCTCCCAAAGCTTGACCGCGTTGCCCTTTTCTTCCTTATCCTCCTGATCTTGGGAGGTCTATCCGCAACCGCGATGGAGCCGATTTACGTCACCCAAAAACCGGCCGAAGTCGGTAATGTGTTGCGTAAAGGGCGTCTGTTGGAGCTTCAGAAACGGTGGAGTGAAGCGCTTACCCATTACGAAAAAGCGATCCGCGACTTCCCGGACGAAGTCAATCTGCACCATCGCTACGAAAACGCCCGTCTGCATCACGACGTTGCGAAACGCTATAACGATCGCAGCTTCTGCAAGGCGGCCCGCGAATATAACCTCGAACGAGCACTCGACACCTATATCGAAGTCTCGCTGAAGATCCACTCGCACTATGTCAAGACCCCGCACTGGAAAGAGATGATCGAGTGTGGCATGAACGGTCTGGACGTGGCGCTGCAATCGCCCGGCTTCCTGAGAGAAAACGGGATCGCCAACATCCCGCAAAGCGAAATCACCCAAATTCGTCACGACCTGCGACGCGAGCTGGGACGCCAGATCATCAAAACCCACACGGACGCCCGTGCGGCCGTTGCCCACGCGGCCGAGACCCTCTCGAAAAAGCTGGGCGTTCGACCGGCGGCCGTCGTGCTCGAGTTCTGCTGTGCCTCGGTCAATACGCTCGACCCGTACTCCGCGTTCCTGACCCCGGACCAGCTTTCGGAAGTTTATTCCCAAATCGACGGGAACTTCGTCGGGCTGGGGATCGAGCTCAAGACGATCAAGCAGCAACTGGTTATCGTCCGCGTCATCCCGAGCAGCCCGGCCGAAGAGGCAGGCATCAAGCAAGGGGACACGATCCTTGCAATCAACAATCAAACGGTCGCTTCCATGCCGACCGACAAGGCGGCCAACCTGCTGCAAGGGCCGAGCGGGTCGGAAGTACGACTCACGATGCTCCGCCCGAACCGCGAAACCTATCAAACGACCGCCACGCGACGCCGCGTCGACGTGCCGAGCGTCGAAGCGGTCAAGATCGTC
>JASFHG010000149.1:0-8007 GCA_050123355.1 Planctomycetia bacterium | reverse complement strand
CACCTAAAAGTGTCATAAGGTCATTTCTAGCCTCATTCTAAAGAATCGGCTTCAAAATAGCGACACACAACGATTTTTGCGGCCATACTGACGGAATGGTCATGCAAGTATCGTAATCTGGGAAAAGTTTGAGGTTTTTAAGAATTGTCCAGCTTCTCTTGCTTCTCTACATCAAACCAAAAACGGTTTTCTTGCAAATCGATAATTTTAACCTTTTTAGGAGTGATTCGGAGCTGGATTTCGTACCACGAGCGCTCGACGGGACTGGAGAGACCAGGCATCGAAAGACAAGAACCCTGCCGACTGAAAGACCACTCGCCAACGGTAAATCCATCGTCATGAAACTTACACTCTTTCGCCGAGGCGATTTCCAACAGCGATTCTTTCCAAGATTCTTCTTCGGGATGAGCCTCGATATACTCCCGGGCCGCCGCCTGGATCTTATGAAACAGATCTTGCAAAGCCGCCTTGGTGGCAGGGGGGCCCTCCTTTTCAGATTTGCGTTGGAGCGCCCCATCGAGCGTTACCTCGTCGCCGGGATTCATGGAAAACATACTGGAGTGGTCGCCATAGCGGATGGTACAGGGACCGCTTCGCGAAGCCTTGATCTTCGCCTCGACCAACTTGCCGTCCGACCAAGTTTCGTCGACTTCATAACCGCCTCGGGCACGCAGCCCGGTCACTTTCCCTTCACTCCACTCGGCAGGCAGCGCCGGAAGGAACTCGATCACCTCGCCGTGCGACTGCAGGAGCATTTCGGCGACCCCGGCCGAGGCACCAAAGTTGCAATCGATCTCGAAAATCGACCTATTGTTACTGAAAATATATTTCGCAAACATGTTGGGGAACATGTTTTTGCCGACCAGGCGGTCCATGTACCAGCGTGCTTTTTCGCCGTCCTTCAAACGGGCGAAGAAACTGACTTTCCACGCGTTACTCCAGCCGATATCGCCACCGAACCCGCGACGTTCGAGCGTCTTTCGGGCCGCGTCGAACAACTTCGGATCGCTCTCGGTAATCTGCGCAAAGGGATAAAGGCCCAGCAGGTGCGAGACATGCCGGTGCGTCGGCTCGCGTTCTTCATAATCCTCGATCCACTCCATGATCGTGCCATTATCGCCGATCTGCAACGGCGGCAGTTTCTTCAACGCCTCTTCGAGCTGCTTCCGATACGCCGGATCGCAATCGAGAATCTCGGACGCACGGATCACGGCCATGAAAATTTCGCGGACCAGGGTCGTATGATAGGCCGACCCTCGAGTGATACGAACCGCCTTACCGGTCTTGGGATGAATATATGCATTCTCGGGCGAGGTCGACGGTACGATCACAAGCTGCCCGTCCTTATCCTTGACGAGGTAGTCCATCACGAACTCGCTGGCCCCTTTGAGGACCGGGTAGGCTTGCTTTTCAAGGAACTCGTGGTTCTGAGTGAACTCGTAATGACGCCACAAGGTCATCGCCATCCACACACCGCACAGCGGATCGAGCGAGCCGTTGACAAACTGCGACCCGAGCGTCGAGCCGCTGGGGGTCGTCCGGCCGAACGGATTGGTCGACAAGAATGCGACCCAACCACGCGCGCCGTAAAGCTTCTTCGCCGAGACCGTTCCTCTTTTGCTCAACTCGACGAACCAGTTGGTCAACGAGGGCATACTACCGGACACGTTGCACACATCGGCCGGCCAGTAGTTCATCTGCAAGTTGATGTTCAGGTGATAGTCCGCCTCCCACGGTGCCCACATCTGGTCATTCCAAATACCTTGCAGGTTGGCCGGCAGCACGCCCGGGCTGCGCGAGCTGGACATGAGCAGGTATCGCCCGAACTGAAAAACGGTCGCGACCAGTGCCGGATCGTTTTGCTCTTTTTCAAATCGTACGAGCCGCTTGTCGGTCGGCAGCTTTTCAAGCTCGGCCTCTTCCTTGGAACCGTTGGATAAATCGAGCGACACCCGATCGAAGACCGACCGATGCTCGGCAACGTGGTCCCGGCGGAGCTCGTCCCACGATTTTTTCGCGGCCTTGGCAAGGATTGCTTCCGCCTTGCGGCCCGGGTCGATCGAGCGGTCGAAGTTCATCTTCTCGAGGTTGTAGTCGGTCGCACCGGTGAAGAGCAGGACGACCTCGTCGGCATCTTCGATCACGAGTTTCTTGCCGTCCGCCTGCACGGTCCCCTGACCGACTCGAGCCTGGAGTCGACCGGCAAACTTCATGTGTTTCCCGCCGGGCCCCGATCCACCTTTATTGGCATCGTAGCCCTTGGGAGCTTCCACATCGACGATCTGGCCGTCCAGCCGGAGACCGTTTTTGCCGTCCGCGGTAATCTGAATATCCTTTTTGCGAGAGAGCCAGACCATCGCGTTGAGCTTGCCGATACCGCCCGTGCTCAAGCGGATGACGATCACGTCGTCGACGGCCGAGATGAACACCTCACGAGTGACCTGGACCTCGTCGGCCTGGTACGTAACCTTTGCGATCCCGGTGTTAAGATCCAACTCGCGTCGGTACTTCGTCGCCGAACCGGTCTTCTCGAAATCGATCCACAGATCGGCAAACGGTTCGTAAGATCGAAACGAGGTCGGTTTCTTGACAAGCGTCTTCGCTCCGAGTCGGCGAGCCTCCTTGATCTTTCCCTCCAACACAAGCTGCTGGACCTTGCGTACGTTTTCGGCAAAGTTCTCGGGATAGGTATCAACCGGCAGCCCGGCCCAGAGGCTTTCTTCGTTCAGTGCCAGATGCTCACGTTCGACACCGCCATAAACCATCGCCGCCATCCGCCCGTTCCCCAACGGCATCGCCTCAACCCAAGCCTTCGCCGGCTGCTCATACCACAGCCTCACGTCACCGTCGGCAACGACAAACGAACCGACGCAAAACAGGATCATCACGGACAAAATCAGACGTCGACAGAAAATTTTCATGGCGAGTATCGGGGGTAGGAGGAAAGGGGTGGGAAAAATCAACGATTCTCTCTATTTTATACTCTACCCCACCGCCACGGCAAGCCCCAGCGAAAAGTGCCGCAAAAAACGGGTTTTCATGCTGTTTCACGCAGGGACAATATGATATAGTAGAGTAGTTCCGCCATCTCCGATTTTTGACCTACCGTATCGAGAGGACTATCGCCGTGTTGAAATATTTTGTCTGTTCGCTGATCCTGGGACTGGTTTCCAATAATCTTCTTGTGGCGGCCGAAACGTTGACGACCGTCAAACCGGTCGAGCCTACGCCGCGACTGGCGTTTCAAGAGGATCGCGATTTCCAGGCGTGGCAAGCGGAGCTGCGCGGCGAGCTGAGAAAATTATTGGCGGTCTCGGAACAGCCGCTCAAGCAGCCAGCGAAGGAACTCAAGTGGATGGCCCGTCGGGTCTTCGAAAACAACGACTACACGATGGATCGGGTGGAGTACGTCTCGGAGCCGGGCCACATCGTGCCCGCTTACCTCTTGCGACCCAAGTCGGTCAAGCCACCGTACCGCGTCATGATCTGTCTGCAAGGGCACAGCCCGGGCATGCACGTCTCGATCGGGCGAAAGGATCCGAAAAATCTCAAGAAAGTCTCGCCGATGAAGAGAGACCGTGACTTCGCGATCCAGGCAATCAAAAACGGCTGGGCCGCATTGGTGATCGAGCAGCGTGGCTTCGGCGAGTGTGCCGTCAAAGGAGCCCGGTGCAACGACCTGGGGCTTCGCTCGTTCCTCAAAGGCAAACCGCTCGTCGGGCGGCGCGTCGTCGACGTGATGCGTGGGATCGACTTCCTCGCGACCCAATCCGACATGAACATTAACCAGATCGGCTGTATGGGCAACTCGGGCGGAGGCACGGTCAGCTTCTTCGCCGGCTGCATCGACGATCGCATCGGGTTGGTCGTCGACTCCTGCTCGTTCTGCACCTACGCCGACTCGTGGCTCGCGTTCAAGCACTGTTCCTGCGGCTTCATCCCGAACCTGCTGACGGTCGCCGACATGCCGGACCTGACCGGCCTGATCGCCCCGCGCGACCTGATCATCGTCGCCGGCCGTGACGATCCGCTCGCTCGCCTCTCCGGCGTGAAAGAAGGTTTCGCAACCGCTCAGAAAATCTACCGAAAAGCAGGGGTCCCCACCCGCGTCCGCCTGGTCGTCGGCCCCGAAGGCCACCGCTTCTACGCCAAAGAAACCTGGCCGGTCATCGAAGCGCTCAGCAAGAAAAAGTAGGTCAGGGCTTGCCCTGACATGAGTGTACAGGGTGAAAGACCAAAAAGCTCAAGGTAACATTACCCTTTCACTTCGTCTACCAAAAGGGGACAGGCATCTTTCGCAAAGCAAAAGCAGCCGGTCCCCTTGAAGCTTGGACAAATTCATTATTTCTCCGGCCGGGCCGCTTTCCAACCGGCTTTGAGTTGGGCGGCTAACTTCTTGACCGTTGCGGCGTTCTCGGGAGCATCGGCGACGTTGACGTTCTCTTGCGAGTCGTTCTTTTCGTCGTAGAGCTCGCGGCCGACCAGCTTGCCGGTCTTCTCTTTTTCGAGATCCCACTCATACCACTCGACGTAGCGCCAGTCGGGCGTGCGGAGGGCGTAGCCCATGTACGGCACGGCCTCGGGCCCCATCCACTTTCCATAGCGGAGGAACTGAGTGAAGGCAGCCTTCTTCCACGGTTGCTTCGTGTCCTCCAACAGCGGCACAAAACTGGTTCCTTCAAGTTCGGCCGGGCCGTCGATGCCCGCCAACTCGCACAAGGTCGGGTAAACGTCGACAAACTCGACCAGCTTGTCACAATGCTTGCCGTTCTCTTTCGCGCCGGGGACGCGGATGATCAGCGGGGCACGGGCGTCGATCTCGTAGTTGGTCATCTTACACCAACTTCGATGCTCGCCAAGCTTCCAACCGTGGTCGCCCCAAAGGATGACGATCGTATCGTCTTCGAGGCCTGACTTTTTGAGCTGGTCCAACAGGCGGCCGATCTGTGCATCGACGTACGTGACACATGCAAAGTACCCATGTCGCAAAAACTTCGCCCGCTCTTTGCTCACGGAACCTTCGGACGGGCTGGGCGAGTCGGCCGTATCTTCATAGTCCCGGACCTCCTGCATCGTGTTCATCGCCATCGGCGGCGCGCCCTTCGGCGTGAAATCGTTTTCGGCCAGCGGAATCTCGTCCCGCTTGTACATGTCCCAATATTTCTTCGGCACCGTGAACGGCAGGTGCGGCTTGTGATACCCAACGGCGAAGAAGAACGGCTTGTCGGCCTTCGCGAACTCGGCAATCTTCTCGACCGCCACATCGGTCTGGGCCCCGTCAAAGTAAGCGTTATCCGGCACGTCCATGCACTCGGTCGCCTTGAGCTTGATATAGCGGTGACCATATTTATAAACGAACTCGGGCGAGCGGCCTTCCTTCTCCATCAGGTCCTTGAAAATCTCGTCGATACGGGCTTGCGCCTTGGGGTCGAGGTACTGGACGCCCGGATAGAACATCTTACGTTTCTCGGCGTTCTTTTCGTCGAGCTTCGGCTCGGTCCACGAGATCGGGTCCAAGAGATTATGGTGATGGATCTTGCCGATCGAGATCGAACGATAACCGTTCTTGCCGAAACATTGCGGGAGCGTCACCGCGCCGGGCGTCTTCGTGCGGAAGTGGGTCGGCAGGTCCCAAACGCGAACCGAATCGGGCCGCAGACCGGTCAACAAACTCGCACGGGACGGGTTGCACAGCGCCACCTGGCAGTAGGCCCGATCGAACGTCACACCCGATTTCGACAGCCGGTCGATGTTGGGGCTCTTGATCGCCTCGCTGCCGTAGCAGCCCAACTCCGGCCGCAGATCGTCGACGGCGATGAAGAGAACGTTCATCGGTTTCTCTTTCTTCGCAGCCTTCTTCTCCTGGGCCGGCACGGGCGAAGCGATCAGCAGTGCCACCAAGGCAATAAAAGCATAGTGAGAAAGAAACTGACGAAACGACCGACATGATTTGAACATGGTGCACTCCCTTCGGGTAAAAGCACGATATGACTTAGCAGTAGAAAAATGGGAAAAGGGGACAGACATCTTTTGCAAGCAAAAGCAGCCGGTCCCCATGGATTGATATATTGATTGTAAGATATTTAAAGTCACAAGCGGTTTAACGTTTTTTCCTGAAAAACCGGCCTTCCGTTGGTCGGCCTCGTAACTTTGAATACCTGAGAGTCTATAAACAACTATTACCGATCAAGCAACTCGATTTTGACGAAATAGGCACCGCACAGAGGCTTGCCATCCTCGTCGAGGAACTCGGCCGTCAAGGTCTGCTCGCCCGGGCCGAGACTGACAAAGAACGTGGCGGAATCCGCACCCTTAACGGTCTTCTTTTTCTCGTCAATCCAACCGATTTTCAAATGGGCCATGCGGATGGGAATCGCTTTCCCTTTCTTCCACTTCGCCTTCTTCGCATACGGAGAAGGATGAACCAACGGTGCGTCGAGCGGCGTCTTGGCCTCGGGCCACCAACGGTACAAGGTCAAGGCATACTGGCCAGGCCGCTTCACGCGTACGTTCCACTTGCCGTTGGCCTTGCCGGGGGCGATGTTCCACCAGTTGTCCGCATAATCGCCTTGCCAATCACTTGCATAAAGCATCGTCGGGTTTTCCTCCTTGGCACCGAGCACGATCCACTTCTTCTGCTTTGCGAGCGGCTCGTTCTTGGCCCACCACTGTTCGTAATGCTCGCGCATTTTCTTTACGATCTCGGGATGATCCGCGGCGACATCGTTCTTCTGACCCGGGTCCTTGTCAACCTGATAAAGCTCCTTGCCTTTGACCAGTCGCCACTTATTCCAAAGCACGGTCGATTGAAATTTCTTCGGCTTCGCACCGTATTGGATAACGACCATCCGGTCGGTGAATTTCTTGGCATCCGGCTTGACCTGACCACGCAGCAACGGCACGAGACTCGTACCATTGAAGTCGGTTCCCTCGGGTGTCTTCAGATGACAGAAGTCGATCAGCGTCGGGAGGATGTCTTGCACTTGCGTAAGCGTATCGATATCGCGAGGGTCGCCCAATTTTCCATTCGGCCAGCGAACGTAACACGGGACACGGTGACCGCCGTCATAGTAACTACACTTCTTACCCCGCATGCCGGCGTTGAAAACCTTCTCGCCTGCAACCGTTCCATTGTCGGTCAAGTAAACGAAGATCGTATTCTCCATCAGGCCATTTTTCTTGAGAAATTCCTGAAGCTTGCCTACATTTTCGTCAAGGTTGGTAATCATGCCAAAGAAATTGGCCGGACATTTTTTGCCCTTGAAAAGTTTGGAATATTTTTCGTTCACCCAATGCGGGCCATGCGGCACGTTCGTCGGGATGTAACAGAAAAACGGCTCGTCCTTCTCTTGGCACGCCTTGATCCACTTCTTCGCCTCGGCGAACCAAACGTCGGTACAGTAACCCTTGTATTTCTCCTTCTTGCCGTTGTGGCTATAGGTGTCGTCAAAGTAATCGTTCCCGAAATGGTCGGCGATCGACGTGATACCCCACGACGGATGACCGATGACCGTGTCGAAACCACGGTCAATCGGGCGGTGCGGATAGCTGTCGCCCAGGTGCCACTTACCGAACAAACCCGTCCGATAGCCATTATCCTTGAAAATGTTGGCCACTGTCGGCAGCTCTTCCCGAATCATCGTTCGGCGATTGACGAAAGTCGCCCCGTTGTTCATCGCGTCGCGACCGGTCATAAGCTGCCCCCGGGTGGGGGTACACATCGGCGCGACGTGAAAATCGGTCAGCCGGACCGACTCGGTCTGCAACTTGTCGAGGTTGGGGGTCTTGAGAATCGGGTTACCGTGACACGACAGGTCACCATAGCCTTGGTCGTCCGTCATTACCAAAATGACGTTCGGCTTTTCCGATGGTGTGTTTTTGTCAGCAAAAGCAGCTGTAACCAACAATAATACGGCAATTGCCCCCAGACTTCGTAGCGAAAGCAACATGATCGTCCCTCTTTCCTCTCTCGATCAATAATCGGCGATGGTGTTCGGTTCGTGAATA
>JASFHG010000148.1:0-8009 GCA_050123355.1 Planctomycetia bacterium | reverse complement strand
CGATCGAGCCGGTGCTAGGCGAAGGGGCCGTCTTGGGGAGTAATACGTCGACGATCCCGATCGTCCGGCTCGCTTCCATGTTTCGGCAGCCTGAACGACTCGTCGGACTGCACTTTTTCCACCCGGTCGGACAACGGCCCTTGGTCGAAATCATCCGTAGCGAGCAAACCGCCGATCGAGCGTTCGCCGGAGCCCTGGCCGTCGCAAAGGCCTTCGATCGGCCGGCGATTCTGGTGGGCGATTCCCCCGGCTTCGTCGTGAATCGACTCTTGATGCCCTATCTGACCGAGGCGATGGAGCTGCTGTTGGAAGGAGTTTCAATCGATCGGATTGAGTCGGTGGCTCGATCGTTCGGCATGGCCAAAGGGCCGCTGGAGTTGCTCGACGAGATCGGACTCGACACGACACTACACGGCGGCCGTATTCTCTGGGAGACCTGGCCCGATCGGATTACCGTCTCGCCCTTGTTGATTCCGATGTATAAGAAGCATCTCCACGGTGTCAAGACGGGCGGCGGCTTCTTTGTCTATGATCCCGACGGCCTGACTCCGGCCGAGGTGAATCCGGCAGCGGTCGAGTTGATCGCCTACTGGTCCCGTGCGTCGCAAGAGTCGGATAGCATGACCGACGAACAGATCGTCGAGCGTCTCTTACGGCCGATGGCAGATGAGGCACGTCGATTGCTCGACGAGCAGGTTGTCACCGACCCTCGCGACATCCAGCTCGCCGCACTCTTGGCCCTCGGCTTCCCCGAGCAGCATCTCGATTATCTAAGCGTATAAAAAACGCGATCGAGTATCGTTTTACATTTGGACGGACATAAAAAAACGTCCAGACAACCGACCCAGACCACTGGGAGGTGAAAAGGTCTGAATTCGGTTGCCGGACGCTTTGTAAGAAGGAGGATTCTAAAAGAACTTGGTGCAAACCGGATGCCAAACGATGGCCTGCCACCCGGTTGATAGCCACAAGTTATTATTGGTCCATCTTTTAAAAAAATTGAAGTGACCGTCGCAAGGTTTTTCCGCAAAAAACCCGCTGCCAAAACGCGACATTTTCATCCCAAAGCGTTTTCTTTTGGCAGCCATTATCCCTTTTCGTGCCCCATTCATCCAAGCCGAAATTGGGCTGCGAAGCATGCCCTATTTTGGTTTAAGTTGAGTCCACTATTATCTTGAACCAAAATAGGGACTTTTGGGGCCAGCACTTCCGAACTTAAAAACAAGACGGTTCAAAGCTCTGGATCCGACCCTCTGCTGCGCAGAGAATCGGCTTGGAATGTATAGAAAGGCGTAAAGATTAAGAGTTGAAAGTTCGTACTTACATCTGTTCGAGCTCGTGGAGATAGGCGATCGCTTCGTCCACGTCGGGGACTGCGACGCCACACTGACGGCCGGCCCGATCGCACTTGGCCAATAGTTCGAGCAGCTCGAAATCTTCGGACGCGACGAGCCGCTTTCTCGCCCGAGCACCGAGCCTGCCGTCGCGGAGCCGTTGGCCGTCGATATGGTGACGGATGAACCAGGCGGTCCGGTCGGTGATCAGATCGGCAAGCGCGGCAAGCCCCGCCGCGATGTGGTCCATGCGGTCGATTGCTTTGCCAACGTCGTGGAGCAAGGCCGCCTCGAGGAACTCGCTGTCGTACGGCTCTTCCTCTCGGGCCAATTGAAACACCTGGAGGCTGTGATAGAGCACATCGCCTTCGGGATGGTATTGGGGGTCTTCTTTCACTTTTTCCAACGCCAACAACAACGACTCGAAGCAAACATTGCGATCGTCCTGATGGCCCTTCGAGATCCGGCCGGAGAATATGCAGATGCCGGGCTCGGGCTGGTCGCGGTCGTACAGGCGGGCAATCACTTCGACCTGTTCTTGAATCTCGCGATTGCTCGGCAAGTCGCGTGGCTTGACGTCCGAGATACCGATCCGGCGAGCGGCTTTTCTTTTTGCACGATGATACTCGGAAGCTTCTCGCGAGTACATCAGGCGAGCGGATTCCCAGGCAAGTTGTTTGCGGAGTTTCTGGTTACTCATTCGAACCGTGCCGATACCAGGCCCATTCAAAAGCGGCACGCGGGCGGTGGTGGAAAAGGCTGATAAGCATATCATACCCAAAACGGGAAGAAAAGCAAAGTCAAGTTTTCTGTGCAGAAAATTTGCTTTTTACAAAGCCAAGAAACGCATAACGCCCCCCGTTTTTAAAACGAGGGGACGTTATGTGAAGATTACTTAAATAAATTGCGTCTTTTATTTGGTTTTGGGCCAGGGGCGACCATCTTTGCGGGTACCACAGATGCTGACCGTCATACCCATCGCTTCGGCCATGGCCGCTTTGGCCATCATCGCTTTGTCCGCTTCGGCGGCCGAGTTGGCATAGACGACCTGGATGTGATTCGCCTTGTGTCGGGCCATGAATTGGTCTCGCGTGACGCCGTAGGTGACCGCGTGCATGATCGGCCATTGGGGCGTGGTCAGTTGGAGACGTCGGTTGGTCTCTTCTTCGGGCAGCTTGACGATGCCGGCTCGACCGAGGTCCATGCAGAGCTTGCCGCCTTCGACAAAGATACGCGACCAGACGATTTCGCCCGGCTTCGAGATACCCTTGAGCGATCCGCCACCCAGCTTGAAGTAGGTGTACGGCTGACGTTCGCTGGAGGCGCTCTTCCAACCATTTTCAAAGTGGGCCGGAGGTGCCGAGCCGCTGATCAGGAAGACCCAGACATAGTCATCGACCGTGCCCGACTGGTCCCAATCGCCCCATCGCACGTCGTGCAGCGTGTTCTCGACCGGTTGGCCCATCGCCGAGTGAACCCGGTAGGTCATCAATGCGTCGAGGCCTGCACATTCGTCCACTTCGTTATAGTGGATGACCGGTTGGCCCGGATAAAGGGTGCGTTTGCCGTCGCGGCTCTTGACCGGCGGTCGGTCGGTGTTGTTGAGCGTGCCTTCGACCAAATCGCTGGCAGGCAGAAGGTCCTTGAGACCCTGTTGATATTGGATACCGATCAGGTCGCAGCCGAAATCGTCGGCGATGCGGACCGCGGCGATGTACATTTTGCACTGGGTCAGGATCTGGTCCTTCGTCAAGCTCTTTTGCGGATCGCGACCGGTGACGAAAGTCATGCCCTTCTTCTTATACCAATTGTAGACCTCTTTCGCCTCTTTGTCGGAAACTTGGGTCGTTTCGTAGTAAAGGGCCGACTGGTTGAGTCGTTCCTTGAAGACGCCGGTCGTGCCCAGCAGGTCGTCGGGGATGATCGCGTTGTGCATGCCCATGCAACCTTCGTCAAACACGCCCATGATCGCTTTTTCGTTCTTGAGCTGTTCGGCCAAGACCTTGCCAAGTTTCTTTTCGGATGCACCGAGCTTGACCTTTTTCAGCGGTTTGACGTGTCGAGTGGAGTGCTTCAGGGCACCCGTATCAAGCCACTTATTCAGACCTTTCGTGAAAAAGTCATCCGTGAAGTCTTCGCTCCAAAGGGTCGAGAACTTGACGCCCGCCTTGGTCAACGAGGCGTTGAGGTTGAGCATGCCGACCAAGCCGGGCCAGGTGCCGGACCAGTTGGCCACGGTGAGGATCGGGCCACGGTGGGTCGTCAGGCCGGCCAACACGTGGTGCGAGTATTGCCAGACCGCTTCGGCGACGATCAGTTTGGCATCGGGATCGATCTTCTTGAAAACTTCCATTCCCTCACGTTGTGAGCCAATGAAACCATGCTTCTGATCCTTTTTATAAGGATGAGCACGCACCAGTTTGTAACCGGCTTTCTTGATTGCCTTGCCAAGGGCCGCTTCCATCTCTTTTTGTGCTTCCCAGCAGTCTTGATTTGCTTGGAGACGAAGGTCGCCGTTGGCGATGAGATAGATTTCATTCTTTTTCGCTTTTTTTACATTGGTAGCTTTTGGAAGTTTGTAGGTTGCCATCGTTAATGATTCTCCTCGTTGGTATTCCCAAAGATTGAACGTCGAGGTAAGGTCATGTTCCAAGATGAAAAAGTTTCGTCAAGACACAACCATACCTGAAGCACGGATGCTTATGTTGGATGAAGTCCCTATCGGACAGATCGCGACAATACCTTGTTCTCTTTGGTTTTATGTGAATAATACGGATTAGAGATAAAAAAGGGGCGTTTTGAGTGAGGCGTTGCGGCAAAGAAGAGCCATACTTCCCTGACCGGCGGTAAACGGCGAAGCCGCTCCCCAAGTCCCTTTATGTCCTTAAAAAAACGCTTCTTGATGACACTGATGATAACACCCTGCGCCCCTTCGTGTCTATATATACAGACGTTGTCAGACAGAAGCTTTTTCATTTTTTATTAGCCTGTCGCAAAACGAGGCGTTTTTTTGATGGGTCTGTCGCAAAACCTAGCTTTTTGTATGATGACTTTATGGGCATCGAAAAGACTTCGTTTTTATGTTGGTGCTGTCAGTAAACGTTACTGCACGCGGGTGCGGTAGCACCTACCAAAAAACCTTATTTTATAGCAAAAAGAGTATGAAAGTCGCGCTGGTTCACGATTGGCTCACCGGGATGCGGGGTGGCGAGAAGTGCCTTGAGGTGCTCTGCCGACACTTCCCCGACGCTGAGCTGTATACCTTGCTCTACGTGCCCGGCTCCACGTCCGAGACGATCGAGCGGCGGTTGATTCATACCAGCCCCCTGCAACATATTCCCGTTATACGGCGACATTATCGCTACTGGCTCCCGTTGATGCCCTGGGCCATGCGTCGACTGCACATCCCCGGCGACGTCGATTTGGTCGTCAGTTTCAGCCATGCGGTCGCCAAGTCGATCCGCGTGCCCCGCGGCGTACCACATGTTTGCTACTGCTTCACCCCGATGCGCTATGTGTGGCATCGGCGCGAGGACTATTTTGCCTCGGACGGCCAAAAACCAGGCCTAAAACAGCGTTTTCTTGGCCCGATCCGCGATCGACTGCTCGACCGAATCCGCGATTGGGACCGCCGCACGGCCGACGGTGTGACGCACTTCATCTCGATCAGTCGGACCATCGAGCGGCGTATCCAAGAGTGTTACGGTCGCGAGAGCCACCTGATCTACCCGCCGGTTGACACGACGTTTTACTGCCCGGCTTTGAGCAATACGACCGCTAACCACGAATCATTCTATCTCTACGTCGGTGCCCTGGCCCCGTACAAGCGGGTTGACCTGGCGATCGAGGCATGCAACCGGCTCGAGCGACCGCTGGTTGTGGTCGGGTCAGGCCAAGCGGAGGCAAAACTCCGAGCAATGGCCGGGCCGACTGTCGAGATGCTCGGCTGGCAGTCGGACGAGACGATCCGCGACCGGATGCGTCATGCCCGGGCGTTGCTCTTTCCGGCCAACGAGGATTTTGGCATCGTCCCGCTCGAAGCCCAAGCGTGTGGTACGTCGGTAATCGCCTACGGTGAGGGCGGAGCGACCGAGACGATCCTTGGGCTGGAAGAGGTGCCTGACGGCCCGACGGGCCTCTTTTTCCGCGAGCAGACCGTCGACTCGTTCTGCAACGCAATCGAGCGTTTCGAGGCATCGCTCGACCGGTTTTCGCCAGCCGCCGCCCGCCGCCAGGCCGAACGCTTCGACCAGGTCCGATTCGAGCAGGAGCTGCTCAATTACCTGGATAAGATAGTAAAATAGGCTGAAAAATGGCTCAATCGGGGCTTGAACTCCGCCGATAAACGGTTTACATTAGTGGATTCTGACACGATAAGTCACTCAGAAACGCCGGAGTGGCGGAATTGGCAGACGCGCTAGGTTCAGGACCTAGTGGGGGTTAACCCCGTGGAGGTTCAAATCCTCTCTCCGGCATTTTTGGGCCCCGACGCATCCATGATCCTTATGCAGCAATGTTTTTGCCGCAGAACGGTTTATGAGCAATGTGACCATGCATTAAAAAGGCTTCCCGCTCATTAGAGGGGGGAGCCCTTTGTGTTTCTTGAAGCAAGCGAGTTGTCTTATTCACACCTCTTAAGTCGCATCTTTACTTCAGCAGAGATGCGGATCCGGAAAAGGGCTTTGCCCATTTCCGGCTTGGGGTGATAAAGGATACTCCTTTACCCCGCCAGTCGCCCGACCAAATTCGTCGTTGAAAAGCCCGGTTTCATTGGGGCTAGCACGACCCGGCCGCCATTTTCTGTGACGACCTCGTGGCCGACCACTTCGTGGACCGCATATTGGGCCGATTTGACCAGGACGTCTGGCAGAACCCGCTGAACGAGCGAGAGGACGCTGGTCTCGTCGAACACGACCACGTAGTCGACACAGGCCAGGGCCGCCAGCATCGCAGCACGGTCCGTTTCGAGGAAGATCGGCCGGTCGGGGCCTTTGAGCTCGCGGACGCTCCGATCGCTGTTCAGACCGACCACGAGCAGATCCCCCTGTCTCCGGGCGAACTGGAGCGAGGCGATGTGGCCTGGGTGGAGTGTGTCGTAGCAGCCGTTGGTCATGGCGACCGTCTCGCCGTAGGCGCGTCGGGCGGCCAGCTTCCGGTCGAGTTGGTCGAGGGTCACTATTTTGGAGTCGGTTTTCGGTGGAATTCTCATGGCCGGATTCTAGCCGATCGAGGGGGTTGGCCCAATATCAGATTGAGCTTCCCCCCGTTATGACTATTCCCTCTTTGTAACGCTTTGGAACTTTTTACAAAATCAGGCCCTCCGGCCGCCGTCGCGTGTACCGTCTGACCAAAAACTGTGGTTTTCTTAAGTAGTTGTGTTATTGATAGTTACAGCCTGCTTTTCCCGCCCGCTCATGCCAGATTTCCCCGTTTTGGCACGCCCCTTGCAAAGTAGTTCTCCTGTTTGGGGCCGAGAGAGCCGCCACTGAGAAAAAGAAATTGGGCCAGATCAAGACTTTTTCTCTTTTGTTGGTAAAATGACCAATAGTGCATGTGGCGCTTTCACTTCGGTCAAGGAAAGAGGGAGTGAACCTTTTAGGCAAAGGAAGCGTAGTAATCATGAACGGTTTAATGGAACAAACGTCAATGGCCGTCGTCACCAACGAAAACATCCAAACCTGGACCGACGAGGAACTCCTCGAGGTCTACCGCGACGAGCAAGATCGGTTCGCGTTTGAGGAGTTGGTCCGACGTTACGAACGAGAGCTGTACAACTATCTTCGACGATATTTGAACGATGCCGAGTTGGCCGAAGATGCGTTCCAAGCGACGTTCCTGAAGATCCATCTGAAGTGCGACACGTATGAATCGGGCCGACCGGTTCGACCTTGGCTGTACAAGATCGCAACGAACAAGGCGATCGATGCCCAGCGTCGAAACCGTCGCCAGAAGATCGCGAGCCTCGACTACCGCCTCGGCGGCGATTCAAGCAGCGACCTGGCCACATTGGTCGACACGATCGCCGGCACCGAGATGGACCCCCTCGATCGACTTGAGTTCGAGGAAGAGCGGGAAGCGATTCGAGCGAAAATTCGCAACCTGACCGAGGCACATCAAAAGGTGTTGCATCTCGTGTACTTCCAGGGACTCAAATACCGCGAGGCGGCCGAGATCCTCGACATCCCCGTCGGGACCGTTCGAAGCCAGCTCCACGCGGCGATCCGAAAGTTACATGACCTGTTGACCGCAGATCCCGAGGAATACCAAGCTGCTTGATGAAAGTTTTTTAGCCGCCGAGCTTGTTCGGCGCTTGTTAGCCGACGGGCTTGCCCGTCGTTAATGGAACCAATCATCAACGACTGTTTCCCAAGGATCATGCTCAAGCCCCGACCTAGTAAAACGATCATGGCTGATCCGACCATTCGAGAGTATTTAATCGGCTACCTTTTGGGAGCCCTGGAAGAAGATGAACAGCAGCTGGTGGAGGAGTCGCTGGCTGCCGATCCCGAATTGCGCCGAGAGTTTGGCTTGATGAGTCGAGCCCTCGCTCCATTGGACGCGGCGTTTGAGGAGGTTGCTCCTCCACCTGATCTGGTCGCGAAAACGTGCGAGTTGGTCGATGCCCATCGTGAGGGCATCCTCTCCGAAGAAACGGCCGTCGAGCCGGTCCTCGCA